>DAITPE010000444.1:0-5027 GCA_036833775.1 Pyrinomonadaceae bacterium
TTGCGTCTTGCCGCAGGAACTTCGGACATAAATCCTTCATTTACGTTGCAAATTGCAAGACGTTCGATGAAATACGACCTAACTTCGGGCTGGTATTTTATACTTTACGATATTGCCGAAAAAAATCCGGCTTTGGCTTCTCAGATTTACCTCGAATTATTGAATAATTACCGAAATTCCGACATTTTCAGATTACTTTATCTTTCGGCTTTTCCATTTGCCAATTCACGAATCATCGGAGCGGAAAAATTTTCTTTCGGCTCCGGGGTTCCGGCAAATCTGCAAGCAAATATCAGCCTTCAAAGACAATATTTGACCATTCTGTTTAATCGTCTTTTACAACTATCTCCTGAAAACAATACGGTTTCACCAAATTCTTATTTATCCGAAAAAATTATTTCCATTTATGCCGTAAACGAAATCGAAAGTTCCTTAATTGCCGATTTTCCCGAGTTGGTTCAGTTATTTAACAGAACAAAAATTCACGTTTTATCGTCCGTTTCAAACGATGATATTGAAAAAACCGCCAAACGTAAAAATTTTAATGATTCCGCCTCAAAAACTTTTGCCGAAAGATTGGAAGAATTAAAAAAGGACGAAGGCGAAGGTAAATTAACCGATACAAAAATCGTTCAATTATTGATTTCCGCGAAAACAAAAGAAGATTTCGACCTCGGCGAAAATTGGCTGGACAAAATCCAAAATGAAACTTCAAAAGCGCAAACCGTTAATTATTTTTATTTCAGTCGTGCAATGCTCGACGTAAAAGAAAAGCGTTTTGACGAAGCGCGGAAAAATGCTCAAAGAATCGAAAAAATCGAAGACAAAGCGATAATTTATTTTGAACTTGCAGAAGCGGTTTACAATGAAACTAAAAACAAAATTGAGGCGATGGATGAAATTTTGGAAGCTGAAAAACTTGCAAATAAATCGCCCGATTCTGTCGCAAAAGCGCAAATTTATTTGGGTTTGGCAAATATTTACGTTAAATTCGACAAATTCAATGCGCTCGATGCTTTGTCAAAAACGACGATCGTAGTCAACAAACTCGAATATGAAAATATTTTCGATTCCTTCTTTACGCGAAGTATCAAAACCGAAAATTTTTCATTTTTTGCGGGATATTCTTTGCCCGGTTTCGACCTGAGCAACGTATTTTACGAATTCAGCAAGATCGATTTTCAAAATTCGTTAACTTACGCACAAAGTTTCAATAATAAATATTATGAATCATTGGCAACTTTAGCGACTGTGAAAGATTGCGAAAAAAATATCAAAACTGTTCCAAAGAAAAACCCGACAAAGAAATGAAAATTATTGCTGCGGTTCGTCAGCCAAAGCGTCGTCAATGTCTTTTTCGAGTTTGAAACGGAGTTTTTCGACGAGTTGATCGGCTTTTTGGACGTTTAACTCCAAATTTGAACGCGTATTTTGAATATCGGTAAGCAGATTTTGTAAATTCCGCTTTTCGTTTTCGAGACTTTTTCGTTTCATATCGCGCAATTCTTCGGGTTTAAGCGTTCCTGCAAAGGCAACTTGGCGTTCGATCATTTCGGGGCGAATGTCGCTTTCGATATTGTCCAATCTGGTTTTGATCGTGCTTTCTTTTTCGACCATTTCAAATAATTGTTTGCGAAGCGTTTCGGCGCGTTGTTCGGCGCGTGTGAGAATATCGAGATTCAACAGCAAACGCTTTTGTTTTTCTTCGTAAGGGTCTTTTTTCGTCGCTTCGAGATTTTTCACACGAGTGCTCAATTCTTTTACTCGTGAATTAGTTTTATCGATTCGATCATCGTTCGTATCGTTCGGTTGAATTTCCGTCTGCTGAGGCTGAACTATTTGAGGTTCGCTATTGTAATCAGAAGCTTGGCTGATAATTTCCGGCTCGGTTTGAACCGGTGTCGGCGTAGTTTGAGGTCTGACACTTCCCGTTTTCGTGCGGATTTTGCGCTTGGTTTGAGCATTTGTTTCAGTAATAAATGCCGAAAGCGAAACAATTCCGAAGATTGCAGCAACCGCGATTATTTTGATTTTTGAAGTTAATTTCATTTTTCTTCTTTCTTGATTTCCCCGTTATTTTCGGGCTTAATTCTTTTTTTCGCAGTTTTGTCGGGAATCAGATCGCCCGTAAAAAATTCGACCGCGTTTTTTGCGAATCCGACAAACGGGATTGCGTCCAAACCTGAATTTAAAACTCCTTTGACCACGCCTTTCTTTTTAATATCGTAGCCGACCAAACCGATCGCCATCGCCGAACCGACATACGGAACGGATTT
The DNA here is from genome assembly GCA_036833775.1 of Pyrinomonadaceae bacterium. Lineage (GTDB taxonomy): Bacteria > Acidobacteriota > Blastocatellia > Pyrinomonadales > Pyrinomonadaceae > JAJQRF01. The sequence continues at coordinate 2,277 of DAITPE010000444.1, forward strand.
CCCGATTCTACGCGCCAATCGCCAACCGCCAGCTTCCGCCAATTTACGTTTCAAACTTTTTTTGTTTTCTGCCATAGTCTTTTAATTATAACTTGCTTTGGTTCGATGACAACGGCATACTTTTGTTTGCACGAACATTCATTTTAAAAGTTCCAAAAACTAACGAATTATGTCCTTGGCAATTTCAAATCTTTCAAAAAGATACGACGATCACTGGGTTTTAAGAGATGTTTCCTTTGAAGCAAAAAAAGGCGAGATTTTCGGTATTTTCGGTTCGACCGCAGCCGGAAAATCGACATTGATTCGCCTTATTTCTGGAAGCGAAAAATGCAGCAGCGGAATAATTTCTCACGATTCTAAAGATGTCACCGCGATTTCTTGTGATGAAAGAAGTTTTCATTTTCCGAAATTGACCAATTCTTCATTTTGGAAAACGCTTTTTTCGACCGATAAATCTTCGCAGATCGCCGACGGCGAAGGTCAGGTTCTCGCGCTCGACGAAGCTTTGGAAAGAGCCGATAGCGTTTTGCTGCTCGATGATTCGTTTTGCTATATGGACAAACTTTTGCGGCTCGAAAATTATGAAAAACTGCGCCGTAAAGTCAAAGAAAAGAATCTGATCGTGATAATTGCCTCAAACGATTTTGAAGAAGTGATGCTTTTGTGCGACCGCATCGGAGTTTTAGCAGAAGGCACGATGAAACAGATCGGAACGCCGCGTGAAATCTATCAAAACCCGAATTCTTTTGCGATGGCGAGAATCTGCGGCAGAAATAATCTGATCGAAGCGCGGCGTTTGACCTCGACCAAGATCGAAAACCCCGAATTTCAAACGCTCATCGGCGAACATCGCGTAACCACAGGCAAAACCGAAAAAAACAAGCTCGGCGCGATCAATCAAAACGTCTTTTTATCAATTCGCCCCGAACATATTTCGATTTCCTTCGGCGCGTCGTTTCCCGAAGACAATCTGCTCAAAGCCGAAATCCGCGACATCCGTTTTCAAGGCGCAACGACCTTGATCGTTCTCGATTCAAACGGCTTATTGTTGGAAGCATTAGTTTTAAGATTGGTCGGTTTGAAGATCGGCGACCAATGTATGGTCGGACTTCCGCCGGATAGAATTTTGGTTTTGAAGGATTAATTTTAATTGTATAGTTTTTAATGTATCGCCAATCGCAAATTTTCTAAAACCAATTTCAAAACTGCGCGTATAATCGGCGCAGTTTCTTTTTTTAATAAAAACCTAATTGGAGTTTCAAAATGAACCGTTATCGAGTTGTGTTTCTTAGTTTTCTATTGTTTTTTCCGTTGTTTGTACACGCGCAAACGACTGATTTTTCCCTTTTGACCATTGATCGGATTTTTAATTCAGACGAATTTAGTCCGAAATTTGTCGGCGGTTTGCGTTGGATGAAATCGGGCGATTCGTATTCGAAGATCGAGCGTTCAAAAACCGTCGAAGGCGGAACGGATTTGGTAAGTTACGATGCGGCGACGAATGCGCAGACGGTTTTGCTTTCTGCCGAAAAATTGATTCCGAAAGGCGAAACAAAGCCTTTACCGATAAACGGTTACGAATGGTCGGCGGACAATAAACAAATGCTGATCTATACAAACTCGAAAAAAGTTTGGCGTTTGAATACACGCGGCGATTATTGGGTTTTGGATTTGGCAAGCGGAAATCTGAAAAAGCTCGGCGGCGATGCAAAACCTTCGACACTGATGTTTGCAAAATTTTCGCCCGACGGCACAAAGGTCGGATATGTTCGTGAAAACAATATTTACGTCGAAAATATTGCCGACGGAAAGATAACTGCTTTAACGACAAACGGTTCGCGGACTTTGATAAACGGAACTTCGGATTGGGTGAATGAAGAAGAATTTTTCCTGCGCGATTGCTGGCGTTGGAGTCCTGACAGCAAATCGATCGCCTATTGGCAATTTGACGCAAGCGGAATCAAGGATTTTCTATTAATAAACAATACCGACGACATTTATCCGACTATCACGCAAATTCCATATCCGAAAGCCGGAACAACAAATGCTGCTGTTCGCATCGGCGTTGTCATGGCTTCGGGCGGCGAAACGAAATGGATCAACACGCCGGGCGATCCGCGTCAAAATTACATTGCGATGATGGATTGGACGGACAATTCAAACGAGCTTATCTTACAGCATTTGAATCGTTTACAGAACAATTTGCAATTAATGGTCGCCGACGCAAGAAGCGGAAATGTCAAAACAATTCTCAATGAAAAAGAAGAAACTTGGACGGAAGTTTTTCTGCAAAAACTGCGTTGGCTGAACAACGGAAAAGATTTCCTTTGGATGAGCGAACGCGACGGTTGGCAGAAACTTTACACGGTTTCACGCGACGGAACGAACGTAAAATTGATGACGAAAGGCGATTTCGATGTTGTCAGTTATCTCGGTGTTGACGAGAAAAACGGCTTCGTTTATTACATCGCTTCCCCCGAAAATGCAACACAGCGTTATCTTTACCGCTCAAAATTGGACGGCAGCGGAACGGCTGAAAAGGTCACGCCCGAAAATCAAAAAGGCTGGCACAATTACACAATTTCGCCGAACGGAGCTTGGGCTTTTCATAATTATTCGGCGTTTACGACCGCACCGAAATTTGAAATCGTTAATCTAACAAATAAATCGGTTCGTTCGATGGAAGAAAACGCCGAGCTTCAAGCGAAGATCGACGGCGTAAAAAAAGGTCCGCAAGAATTTTTCAAAATC
>DAITPE010000445.1:0-5020 GCA_036833775.1 Pyrinomonadaceae bacterium
ACCTGTCAAGCTAAGCAATCAAAAGTTAGATAAATCGTTTTAGAAATTGTATTTAGAAAATATGAAAATTTTGGTAGTAGGTTCGGGCGGAAGAGAACACGCGCTATGTTTTGCGTTAAAAAAAAGCGCAAAGGTCAGCCGGATTTATTGTGCAAACGGGAACGCCGGAATCGGACAAATTGCCGAATTGGTTGATATAAAACCAAATGAAATATTGAAACTTGCGGATTTTGCCGAACAAAATTCGATCGATCTGACATTTGTCGGCGGAGAAACATCGTTAGCTTTGGGAATAGTTGATGAATTTGAAAATCGCGGATTAAAAATTATCGGCGTGAGTAAAAAAGCTGCCGAACTTGAGGCTTCAAAATCTTTTGCAAAAGATTTTATGTCGCGCCAAAATATTCCAACCGCAAAATATAAAACGGCTAATTCAACGACCGAAGCAGTTGAAATTCTCGAAGCAGGTGAATTCGGCGACGAAAACGCGCCTGTCGTCGTTAAAGCAGACGGTTTAGCCGCCGGAAAAGGCGTTGTCGTCGCTCCAAATCGTGCGGATGCGGTTGCTGCCATCAACGAGCTTGAAAACGTCGTTGGAAAGGAAGCAACCGAAAAGATCGTTTTGGAAGAATGTCTTTTCGGGCGGGAAGTTTCACTGATCTTGTTTGCCGACGGCAAAAATTTCGCTTTGATGCCGCCGACGCGCGATCATAAACGCATCGGCGAAAACGATACCGGCGCGAACACAGGCGGAATGGGCACGATCACGGACGAAAATCTATTATCCGAAGAGCAAACCGCGACGATCGTCGAAAAAGTCATCAAACCGACCTTAAAAGGCGCGGAAAGCGAGGGTTTTCCGATCAAAGGAATCGTTTTTCTCGGTTTGATGATGACTGAATCGGGCGCAAAGGTTCTCGAATACAATATGCGCTTCGGCGATCCTGAAACGCAATCGATTTTGGTCAGGTTGGAAACGGATTTCTTAGAAATTTGTGAAGCAATTTATTCACAAACGCTCGATAAAATCGACATAAAATGGAAAAAAGGGAATTCGGCTTGTGTTATTTTGGCTTCAAAAGGTTATCCCGCAAAAGCGCAGACGGGCGATGTGATTTCGGGTTTGGATGAAGCCGAAAAACTCGAAAATATCACGATCTTTCACGCCGGAACCGCAAAAAACGAAAACGGCGAATTCGTCACTTCGGGCGGACGAGTTTTGGGCGTGACGGCAACTGCCGATTCGCTCGGCGAAGCATTAGACCGCGCATACGAAGCCGTCGGCAAAATTTCGTTTGAAGGAATGCAATACCGCCGCGACATCGGTAAGTAGAATTTTCGAAGTTAAAGCAATTTTCAACTTTTTGCGATACAATTTTCGGAATAACTGAGAGCTGAAAACTAATAACGAATAACTGTTATCAGTTTTCAGCTATTCGCTCTCAGTTATTCCGAAAGTATTTTTTTTGTATTTCATTTGGCAGAAATCAGCTTTAAATTTAAAATCTTCAGCAAAAGCTTCGAACGTTTCAGATTGGATAATTTCAAAACAAATCTGACGAGTCTTTTAAGGCTCTGACAGGTTTTTTACCATTCTAACAGACTTTTAACGGCTCTGATGGAAAAAAATCGGCTCTGACAGACTGTTCACGTGATTTTTGTGTTTCTACGAGCCAGACAGGTTTTACCAGCCCAGATAGCTTTTTACCGAGCCAGATGGGTTTTTACGAGCCAGACAGCTTTCTACGCGCCAGATAGCTTTTATCCGCCACAAATGGCTTTTTACGCGCCAGACAGGTTTTTACACGGCAGATGGCTTTTACGCGCCACGGTGGGCGGATGCTGGCGCGAACGGGTAAATTTGAACCGTTTTAATTTAAGTTTTTGATCTCAACAACTGCGTCGGCTTTTTTGGAAAAATTTTCCGAAAGCGCAGAAAGTCCGTTCTTTTTGAAAAAATCTGCGATCTTTTTGAATCTTTCCGATGGATTTTGTTTTGTCATCCAGAAAATTTTTGCGGTGCATTCGGGGCAAGCGTCGGCAGGACGCGAATCGGTTTCGCCGAGATGATTCGTGCCGCTCATCAGGCATTCGTATTTCGTGCAGTGATGCATCGAAAAAATATGTCCCGTTTCGTGCGCGGAAATTTTTAGAGTTCTCAACAGAAAAACATTTTCGTTTACGGCTTCCTGCAAACGATAAAGCGACCAAACGCCGACGCGTTTTTCGAGATTTGCCTGACCGAAAACATAATTAAAAGTGTTGTCGGGATACAGATCTTCATTCGTAAATGCGATCAAAGCCGCCGCATCCGCGGGCAAATTCGGAATTAAAAGTTCATCCAAAATATAACCAGTTCTGACTTGTTCCTGTCTGTCGAACGGATTGTTCCGCGTGTGTTTCATCGAAAGCGGTTTGGCGAATTTTTTGACGGGCAATTTTTTCACCGTTAGCCCGTAAAATAAGCCCAAAAACTCCGAAGTTCGTTCGATCACACGCGATTGTTTCGCATTAAAATTTCCGATCGGCTGAATATAGATCGTCTGTCTTTGCGCGGTCGGCAAAGTCGGATTTTGATTGATATATTCTTCAAAAGTCTGCCCGTTTTCTTTGAAATTTGCGAGCCATTCGTCGGCTTCGGGCGGCTGCATCGGCTCGAAAAAAGGTTCGAGCGATTTGATGAGTTTTTGATACTCGACGGAAACTTCGACTTTATTCGGCGAGGTGTTTTCAGCATTTCGAACCGTTTGCGGAACTTCTTGCGATGTTTGGCAGGAAACGCCGAAAAAAATCAAAACTAAGACTACTAATCTCAAAAAAATCGCTGATTTGGGCATAGCAATTAGTTAGACAAAATTTTTATCGAAATGTTCCGCAAAATCTCAATAATTTTGCAGACTTTCGCAGTAAGAATCGAAATTTCGCTTCATTTCATCAAGCGAATCGCCGCCGAACTTTTCGCGCATCGAGTTTGCCAAAACGATTGCGAGCATCGCTTCGCCGATCACGCCTGCCGCTGGAACTGCCGTGACATCGGAACGTTCGAATGCCGCCGAATCTTCTTGTTTCGTATCAATATCGACCGAATGTAAAGCTTTTTTCAACGTTGCGATCGGTTTCAGATAACCGCGAATGCGTAATTCTTCGCCGTTCGTAATTCCGCCTTCAAGTCCGCCTGCGCGATTTGTCGGGCGTTGAAATTTGTCGTCTTTACGGAAAATCTCGTCGTGAACCTGCGAACCGAATTTCTGGGCGTTCTGAACGCCTTCGCCGATTTCGACGGCTTTGACCGCCTGTATCGACATAAAAGCCTGCGCAATGCGCCCGTCGAGCTTTTCTGACCAAGATGTATGCGAACCGAGACCGACGACGACGTTTTTTGCAACGACTTCAAAAATGCCGCCGAGCGTGTCGCCGTTTTGTTTAGCTTCGTCGATATGCGCGATGATTTCGCTTTCAATTGATGAATCGGCGCAGGCTAATTGCGAATCTGTCGGAATTGAAGAAATTTCTTCCCAAGTCTTTTCCAAAGGTGTTTCGGGAATTTTGCCGAGCTTGATAACGTGACTTTTTATTTCCAAACCGAAATTGGCGAGAAGTTGTTTCGCAAACGCGCCGCAAGCGACACGTGCTGCCGTTTCGCGTGCGGAAGCGCGTTCGAGAATGTCGCGCAAATCTCTGGTTTGAAATTTTTGCCCGCCCGCAAGATCGGCGTGTCCCGGACGCGGACGTTTGACGATTCGCGGATTTTTCGGCTGAACTTCGATCTTTTCACTCGACATAATTTCCGTCCAATGTACGAAATCGCGGTTCTCGATCGAAATCGCGATCGGCGAGCCGAGCGTTTTTCCGTGCCGAACGCCCGATAAAATCTCGCATTTATCCGTTTCGATCTTCATTCGTCCGCCGCGACCGTAGCCTTGCTGTCTGCGCCAAAGTTCGTGATTTATCTTTTCGATGTCGATTTCAAGTCCGGCAGGCAAACCTTCGATAATTGCAACGAGTGCTTTGCCGTGCGATTCTCCGGCGGTTGTAAATTTGAAAAACATTTCTTTCTAGTTATTTAATTTTGTTCCTGTAATTCTACTTTTTGTTTCTTTCTGAAAACGATCAAACCGATGCTTCCCAAGATCAAAATCCCGCCGAAAAACGTCTGCGGCGGCAGTTTTTCATCGAGAAATATCGCGCCTATCACGACTGCCAAAAGCGGCGTGACGAGCGAGATCATCATCGCTTTCGTCGATTCAATTTTACTCAAAAGCCAGTAGTAAAACCAAAACGCCAAAACTGTTCCGAAAATTGTTAAATATAAAACCGATAAAATCGCCGTCGCAGACCAATTGAGTTTGAGCGGATTTCCTTCGACCGACAAAGCGTAAATAATAATCAAAGGAACGCCGCATATCATCTGGCAGAGCAGAAGCATCGCGGGATGGAGCGCAGTTCCTTTTGCTTTGACCAAAATCGAAGATTGCGCGGCGGCATACGCGCCGACGACGATCGCGGCGCAACCCATAAAAGCCCAAAAATCATTGATTTGAAGCTGTTCGATAAAAATTACCGCGACTCCGATAATTCCGAGCAAAACGGCGATGATTTTTAATTTCGTGATTCTTTCATTCGGCAAAAATATCCACGCGAGCAATAATCCGAAAACCGAGATCGTTGCTTGCAGAACTGCCGCCAAACCTGACGAAATATATTGCTCGCTCCAAAAAACGCTGCTGTAATTGACCGCAAACTGCAAAATTCCGGTTAGAAAAATAAGTTTCCATTCGGATTTTGTTTTCGGAAATTGAATGTTTTGAAAGCGGACGATGGCATATAAAATGACCATCGCAAGAATAAATCTGGCGGAAGCAAATGTCAGCGGCGGCAAATCTTTGAGACCGAATTTGATAAAAATCCAAGTCGTTCCCCAAATCAGGCTGAGGATTAGCCAAATAATTATTTTCATTTCAGATTCATCAACAAAAGTTATATTTTAGCCGACAAAACGAAATAGACAATTTAGAATGTT
>DAITPE010000446.1:0-5005 GCA_036833775.1 Pyrinomonadaceae bacterium
TTTCGTAAAAGGTTTTACTAAAGACAAACGCTTCGCGGCATTCGATAAATTTATAAATTCACTCGGGAAGATCGCTTCGCACACGATCGAAAGCGGAAAAATTTAGTCAAAATTTAATGCACCCCTTTTAATTTCAACAGGATAAATGCCGCTCCATACATCAGCACGGTAAGCGCGATGCCGGAAATTATCGTCGAAAGAATATATTGTAAAATTCCCCAATACCATTTCGTAGGTCTGAAAAAGCTCCAATACGTCAGAATCCAATACGGATATTTCAAGAAAAATTCGATCGATTTGAAGATTACCTTGTGATCTTCGTCCAAGCTTGTCGTGCTGATCGCCATTACAATGATGTCTGCGATCACGAGTTGTCCGGTCAAATAAGCGTTCAAAACGAGATTTTCGGCAAAGTTAAAACCCGATCTGAGATACGCGAGATATGAACCGATCGTCACGGGAATTATCATCGCGACGACCAAAATCTTGTAATAATGCTCTTCGATATATCTTTGCGCTTCCGCTAAAGTTTTAATTTCAGACGGTTCGGTTTCGGGTTTGTGGATCAGAAAATGACTTGCCACGACATAAACGCCGCACAGGATCAGCACATATAAAAACGGGCTGAATAAAAGTTTTCGTTTTCCCTGCAAGTATTCGCGGATCGCATTGCCGTGACGTAAGAAAAGCGTTTTCATCGTCACGAAAAATCCGCTGTCAACGTGCCAAAGGCTGTGCGGAATTTCGTGCAGCCATTCGTGCATCGTAAAACGGTGTGTCGCGGCTTTTTGTCCGCAAAGATTACAAAATGAACCTTCAAATTCGTTCTCGCAATTCAGGCAGGTGGTCATAAATTATTGACAATATAATTTATCGAAACAAAATTAACAATAAAAATCTCAGGCGAATCGTTTTTTTTCGCAAATTCAAAAAAATATCGAAAAATTTTGTATTTTTTTATTTATTCTCGGGACTCTACTCTTATGGATATTTATATCTTTGCTGCTTAAACCTAAGTTCTACAACAATTTAAGACTATCTGAATCGAGCGTGCGTCTTATCTTTAGCAGTAGCATTACGACTTTTTAACCTAAAAAACGAGGAAAATAAAAAATGAAACGAAATAAATTTGTTTCCAATAACATAAAAACTTGGAAAATCGCATTTATTGTCTTTGCTCTCGGCTTAATAACGATAGTGCCTTTCTATTTTGGTGAGCAAACCGAAGCTCAAACGGCAACAGGAACTGTTTATGTTGCAAATTTGACAGGCGCACCGATCGGAGAAGCAACGCCGCGCGGCAATGCCGCATATTTTGCCGATTCAAGCAATCATACGGCTTTGGATGTTTCTGTAATGAACGTCAATCTTCCGTTCAGAACGGTTTTGACGGTTTATGTTGACGGAGCTTCCGTCGGCACATTTCAGTTGAGTTCGACAAAAAGCGGAAGACTGCATCTTCCCGCACCGAATCAACCCGCGCCAACCGTTAATGACGGTTCGACGATCGAAGTCAAAAATGGCGACACGGTAGTTCTTGCGGGCGCATTTGCCGCACCGCCGCCACCGCCGTCGCCATCGCCGAGCGCAACCCATACGCCGCATCCGTCGCCGTCAGGTTCGCCTTCGACCAGCCCGACACCGCATCCGACAATGACACCGCATCCGACACCTGTCGCCGCATTCTTTGCACCGCTGACAGGTGAAACGATCGACGGCGTTCAACCGCGTGGAATGGGACAATACATCGAATTTGCGGAAAGCAAAGTTTTGAATGTCTTTGTCGGTCACGTCAATTTGGCGGAAGGAACCGTTTTGACGGTTTCGGTCGGTGAAACAGCAGTCGGCGACATCACTTTAGATGACGACGGCGACGGCAGACTTCGCCTTAACTCGGCAAACGGCGATACCGTTCCGACTGTTACGGAAGGCGCGGCGATCACCGTTAAAAACGGCGAAACTACAGTTGTCGCAGGCGTTTTCGGACTTCCGACACCGCCGCCGACACCTTCGCCGAGCGGAACGCCGATGGGCACACCGACACCGCATCCGTCACCGTCAGGCTCGCCGACACCGAATCCTTCGCCGCGTCCGGTTCGCGTTTTTGAAGGCAGATTGAACGGCGCACAAGTCGTTCCGGCGGTTACGACCGAAGCACGCGGCGCAGTCAAAGTCGTGCTGAACGCAGATGAAACGCAAGTCAAAGTATTTGCCGGATTCCGCAATCTTTCGAGCGAACAAACGACTGCGACGATCAATGGTCCGGCTTTGGCTGGCGAAACGGCTGATATGATCTTCGAACTTACCGCTGTCGGCGGAACGAGCGGACATTTTGCGGTTGCAACTTTTGATGTAACTTCAGAACAAGTCGAACAGCTTCGCAACGGGTTGTGGTATATCCAGATCGGCTCGACCGATAATCCGACCGGAGAAATTCGCGGACAGATTCGCGCACACAGCCACCACAGCGCATTTACGGGTTCGGAAACCGAAGACATTGCGGTTTTCCGTCCGAACACGGCAACGTGGTATGTCAGCACGGCAAACGGACTGATCGCAAGAACTCTCGGAACGGCTGATTCGGTTCCTGTCTCGGGCGACTACGACGGCGACGGCAAAACTGATTTCGCTGTATTCCGCAACGGAATTTGGACTGTCAGCCGCAGTTCGGACGGCGGTTTGACGACGAAACAATTCGGTATGACCGGCGACATTCCCGTGCGCGGCGATTATGACGGCGACGGCACGAACGACTTCGGAGTTTTCCGTCCTTCAAACGGCTCTTGGTACATCTTGAAGAGCACCGGCGGAATGATCGCAACGCAGTTCGGCGCAAACGGCGATAAACCTGTTGCAACCGATCTCGACGGCGACGGCAAGACCGACATTACCGTTTTCCGTCCGTCAACGGGCAATTGGTATTCGCTCAAGAGTTCCAGCGGCGCATTCTTCGGAGTTAAATTCGGACAAAACGGCGACGTTCCCGTGGTCGGTGATTTCGACAGCGACGGTTCGGATGATGTCACGGTTTTCCGTGCTTCGACGGGCGCGTGGTATTCGCTTAAGAGTTCGAACGGCGCGTTCCAAGCCGTTGCTTGGGGCAAATCGGGCGACGTTCCCGTTGCCGGAAACTTTGACGGCGATATGACGACGGACATTGCAGTTTTCCGTCCATCGAACGGAACTTGGTATATCCTTCGTAGTTCGGACAATGCTTATGATTTCAAATATTTTGGAACCAACGGCGATGTCCCGACACCTGCGAATTAATTTTCAAAACTCAGGGTAGTGAGTTTTGAAAATCTTCGGGCAACAGACGGTTTTAGCCTGCCGTCTGTTGCCCTTTTTTTTAACTGATTTGAATTTTAGATTTTTACTTTTGCTCTTTCGCCGAGATGTTTTTTCCAGACGTTCCGAAAATCGTTTCGATGAGTATTCGAGCGGAAAACGTAATCGGGAATAAACAGCTTTTCCCCGCCGTTTTCATAAATATAAAAGCCGTCAACAGTTTCTTTTATCTTAGCGAAATCGCTCCAACTTTTTTCTTCGACATTAAAGCCTTTCACGAAACTCACGCCGTCGCCGTTGAAGATGATGCGCGTTTTTGCAGAGTTTTTTTCGATCCCGTTTCCCTTTTGAAAACCCGAACCGACAGCGTAAAGCAGGCTGACGGCAGATGCGATCGCGGCAATCATCAGGAAGACAAAAACTGCATTGTAGAGACTTTTCCCAATGCTCGGAAAGACCATTCCGAATGACTGTAAATAGTATAAAAAAGCGATTGCAAATGCGATCGAGAAAACTTTCAGAATCGTTTTCCACACTTCTTTTTTATACTTTCCGTCTTTCAGAAAAACTTTGATCTCGACCGTTTGAGCTTCATTCATTTTGAGATTCTTCCTTTAATTCTGCTTCGGTTTCTTCGTCTTTCAAATTCTTTTCTTCGATCTCGACATCACGGTCGCCGAGAATGTCCTGAATATAAACCATCTGGATCAAAACCATTAGAACGGCGAGCATCGGCGTTGCCAAAACCAGTCCCAAACCGCCGATCAGAACGCCTAAAACGAGCTGAAAAATGATCGTCAGCGCGGGTGGAAGTTCGACCGTTTGACGTTCGATGAGCGGCGTAACGATATTCGATTCGATAATTTGAACGAGAATGAAAAGTCCCAAAACATAGACGGCTTTCATCGGGCTTTCGATAAAGGCGAGCAAGATTGCGGGAAGCGCGGAAAAGATCGGACCGAAGTTCGGAATGAACGATAAAAGTCCGGCGATCAATCCCAACGTCAGCGCAAGTGGAACGCCTAAGATCGACAAACCGATCCACGTCAAAACGCCGATAAACAGCATCGAAGCGACTTTTCCTATCAGCCACCAACTTAAGGTTTCGCCGATCGCGCCGAGAACTTCGGCAACGCGTTTGCGCGTATGAATTGGAAAAAGCTTCGTAATGCCGACGGCGTAAAACTTCGGTTCGGTCGCTAAATAAATGGCTAAAAGAATCGTGATAAAAAAGTTTCCGAGCGCACCGACCGTCGTCGAAAAATAGCCGCCGACGCGCGTAAAAATGTTTGAAGGCTCGATATTTTTGATGCGGTTCGTGATGTCGTCAACCGTCGGAAGCTGTTCGAGAATCGTTCTGCCCCAACCGTATTTATTGAGATAATCACTTACTTTCTGCACCGAATTCGGCAGTTCGTCGCGCAGATGCCGATATTGTTCGCCGATGCTCGGCGCAAGCAGCGCAATCGTTCCGCCAAGAACCGCGAGCAGCAAAACCGACACGAGCAAAACCGACATCGTTTCCGAAAGGCGCGTGTAACGATTGATAAGATCAGCCAAACCGCGCAAGAAAACCGCGATTAGAATCGCCGCAAAGATGAGCAAAATGATGTCGAAAACCGCGAAAAAAAGTAAATAAAAAAGGTATATAAAAAGCGCGATGCCGACCGCGATGAGAACTTTTTCAATGTATGTTCTCTCTGAAAATGTATAACCC
>DAITPE010000447.1:0-4950 GCA_036833775.1 Pyrinomonadaceae bacterium
TTTCAAACAAAAAGAAGAAAAAAATAAAATCGTTTTCAAAATTAATTTTGAAAACGATTTTATTTTTGAATATTTCTTTATTATCTAGTTCATTTTTTCATTAGTTTTGCTTCTACTTTTTATTCTTCAGCCGTGAAATTTGCATCGGTTACATCACTTTGTAAGTTAAGCACGATGTCGGTTTGTGAAAATCTGTATTTTTTGGAAATGATGCTGACCACGTAAATTTGATTTGTTTTCAAATCGGTAAAAGTATATTCTCCGAAATCGTTCGTTTTAACATAAATCGGGGCAGATAAATCTCCGCCGTAGAGCATTAAGGTTACATTTTTAATTCCGCTGTTTCCGTTTGTCACCCGACCGCTGACCGAAACATTTGCGGCGGTGGCGAGCGAATAAAAGATCGTCAATTCTGCATAATTTAAACTTCCGGTATCGCCTTCCGCATTATCGGCAACATTCAAACGCCAAACACCGTTTGCAATTTGTGAATCCATACCTTGGAAATTCTGATTTCTGCCGTTCAATCCATTTCCCGAAAACACCGAATCCATATTCGTATATGTTGCCGAACCGAACGATGTCGTGCGGTATAAACCCGAAGGAATTACAGACTCACTGGTTGTGGTTGCGGCAGCCGTCCAAAAATCGCCGCCTTGATCCGTAAAAGTATAAGGTCCGGCAAAATCAGAACTGTCGCCCGCACCGCCGACGATCGTTTCGCCAATGCGGTCAACGAGTGTATGCGAAGTATTGTTCGGCGAATATAAAACCGCTTTTACGTCTCCGCTCCAAGTGTGCGCGGGATTAAAACCGAAACTCAGTTCGACGTGATTCACGATTCCGTTGATGCCGGAAACATTGAAAAGCAGGTTCGTTCCGTTTACATCGCCGTCGGGAATCTGAACCGGAAGTGTCGTCGTCGTTGTCACGCTTCGTGAAGACAATGAAGGCGTTTGCGGCAATTCTTTTTTCTGCGCTAATGTGTTTTGTCCAGTAAAAAGGATAGAAGAGCAGAAAAAACTGACGAATAAAATTGAAGTTATGTTTTTTTGAAAAAGTGTCTTACCGAAAAACAGGAATTGCATATTTCTCCTCAAAATAATGAAAATAAAAGGTTTCGGCAGAATGTTTTTATGAAAGTTATGCGGAATTCAGTATTGTTTGTGTGATCCTGCCATAATACTTTTCGGCAAAAACGAAATAAAAAAAAGGGCGAAACTTAAAATAATTTCGCCCTTTTGCCTTTTTGCTATTTGAAATCCAACTATTTCGGCGGAGATTTTCGATCGCCGATCAAATCATTTGAAGTTTCCGGCGAGAAATTCAGTTCATCTAAATCGGATGAAATCGTTACGATTTTCGGCATATATGTGTTCGATCTCGTATATGCTTGGATAATGTATGTTTCACCAACATAAATTCCATCGACACGATAATTTCCGAACGAATTCGTTTTGACCGAAAAATGATTTCCGTCACGGTCTGTGATAATCACCATCGCGCCTTTTTCGCCTTTATTGTTGACTCCCATAACTTTTCCGCTGATCACGGCTTCGGCGGAAGTAGTTACAAAACAGCCGACGTTAATATCGTCGATCCCGACCCATTCATCATTTCCGACGGCATTTGTCGTCATAATTCGCAGATACAAAATATCCTGCGACAAAACGTGATGCGGCAAAGATGCAAACATCGGCGTTACTTTTGTCGCCGAATTCGGTTCGGTCGCGTCGGCTATATACGCGCCGGGAACATTCGTAAAATCGCCCGTCGTTCCTAAACGATATTGCAAATTTACTTGCTGAGCGGCATTATTTGCCGAGCTGTCCAGATCGCGGACGTTGTAGGTAACGGTCAAAACCTTAGAATCGGGACAGTTTTTCGTATTCAAACGAATTTGAATAAACGGCGCGTCTGCCGTTGAATCGCCTTTTAATGCGATCGTCGGATTGGGAATTCCGTCAAATTCTGCAACTCCGCCCTGAACCAATGTGTTCGGATTCGATTGATTAGCGATGACATCGACCGGAGTCGATTCACCCGACGCCAAAATCGTTCGCGCATCCGTTCCGACTCCGGTCGTCAGATCGTCGCCTCTGTAACCCATAATTGCGATAAAATTATCCCAGTTGTCATCGACATTTATCGAAACCGTATCAGACCAATTTTGAATATACGGATCGCTCGGAGAAATAAACCATGAAAGCGTATTCAGAAAATCCCTTGCCGATGATTTTACCGAATAGAAATTAGCGGTAAAAACTACGGCAGCTATCATTAAAAATAAAACTACGGAGCGAAAATAAATATTTTTTTGAGACTTTGCACTCAAATTCTTAAAACTAAACATAAAAAAAACTCCTTATTCTGCCTGCCGAACAACGAAAGAAAAGGGGCAATCTTGCCTTTCGTTGTCGGACAGGAAATTCCTGTTTGCCAATTTGTTTATGGCAAGAGTAAATAACTAATCTCGTGTGATTTCTAAAAAATAGCTGAATTTTCTTTAAAAGTCGAGTTTTTTAAAGACAAAAACGCCGCATCCTTGAAAAAAGATGCGGCGTTTAATTATTTATTTTATTGAATTTATCTGCCTGAAACGAGTTGAAGACGTGCCTGTGCCGTTTCCAGTTTTTCCTTTTCCGTTTCAAACTCTGCATCGGTTCCGCTCCACGATCCGAGCGTTTTTTCCGCCACTTCGCGTTCGACTCTTGCCGTTTCGACATTTACTTCATCGGCAGTTTCGGCAACATCTGCCAAGACCGAGATTTTTGAAGTGCTGACTTCGACAAATCCGCCCGAAACAGCCATTTTTTCAGTATTTCCCTTAACCGTGTAAGTCAAAATTCCCGGTTTCAAAGTCGAAATAAGCGGCGCGTGATTCGGCAAAATCCCGATCTCTCCTTTTGCCGTCGGAATCGTGACGCCGTCAACCGATTCGTCCAAGACCTTTTTTTCAGGTGTTACAATTTCTAGTTTAATCATAATTACAAATTTCAGATTTCAAATTCCAGATTCCAGATTGCGAAAAACAATTTGAAATTTGGAATTTGAAATTTGGAATTAAGCAGAAGCCGCCATTTTCTTGGCTTTTTCGCGGGCTTGCTCGATAGTTCCGACCATGTAGAACGATTGTTCGGGCATATCGTCGCATTTTCCTTCGAGAATTTCCTTAAAGCCTTTGATCGTGTCTTCGACTTTTACATATTCGCCTTTCAAACCCGTAAACTGTTCTCCGACGAAGAACGGCTGCGAGAAGAAACGCTGAATTTTACGAGCACGGGCAACGGTTAATTTATCGTCGTCCGAAAGTTCGTCGAGACCGAGAATTGCGATAATATCCTGCAAATCTTTATAACGCTGTAAGATACGTTTAACCGATTGCGCCGTGTTGTAATGCTCGTCGCCGACGATCTGCGGATCAAGAATACGCGAGTTTGAAGCAAGCGGATCAACTGCCGGATAAATTCCGAGTTCCACGATCTGACGCGACAAAGCCGTCACAGCGTCAAGGTGAGCAAATGTCGTTGCCGGTGCAGGATCGGTGTAATCGTCTGCCGGAACGTAAACTGCTTGAATCGAGGTAATCGCGCCCGTTTTGGTCGAAGTAATGCGTTCCTGCATTTCGCCCATTTCGGTTGCAAGCGTCGGCTGATAACCCACCGCCGACGGCATACGTCCGAGAAGTGCGGACACTTCCGAACCGGCTTGCGTAAAGCGGAAAATGTTATCAACGAAGAAAAGCACGTCGTTTCCTTGATCGCGGAAATATTCGGCAACCGTCAATCCCGACAGCGCAACACGCAGACGCGCTCCCGGAGGTTCGGTCATCTGTCCGTAAACCAACGACACTTTTGAATCTTTCAGTTGAGCTTTATCAACTTTACTCAAATCAAATGCGCCGGTTTCTTCCATATTATGCAGGAAAGCATCGCCGTATCTGATAACTTTCGATTCGACCATTTCGCGCAGGAGATCGTTTCCTTCGCGGGTTCTTTC
Organism: Pyrinomonadaceae bacterium; assembly: GCA_036833775.1. Taxonomy (GTDB): domain Bacteria; phylum Acidobacteriota; class Blastocatellia; order Pyrinomonadales; family Pyrinomonadaceae; genus JAJQRF01. Next base: position 4,000 of record DAITPE010000447.1, read on the forward strand.
GCCAACGCCGGCGAAAACCGAGAAACCGTCGCTTCCGATCGCCACGTTGTTGATAAGTTCCATAATCAGAACGGTTTTACCAACGCCCGCGCCGCCGAAAAGACCGATCTTTCCACCGCGCAAAAACGGCTGAACAAGGTCGATAACCTTGATACCCGTTTCAAACATTTCGAGCGAAGTAGATTGTTCGTCAAAGCTCGGAGCGTGACGGTGAATCGAAGATTTCGTTTCCGAAACGACCGGACCGAGTTCATCGACCGGCTCGCCGATCACGTTCATCACGCGTCCGAGTGTCGGTGCGCCGACCGGAACGCTGATCGGTCCGCCCAAATCGATAGCTTTCATTCCGCGAACCATTCCGTCCGTCGGAAGCATCGAAACCGCGCGGACGCGTCCTTCGCCGAGATGCTGTTGGACTTCGGCAATCGTGTCAACTTTCGTTTCGACATCGAATCCCTCCGAAGTAATACGAAGTGCTTGATAAATCGGCGGTAAATAATTATTTGAAAATTCTACGTCAACAACCGGACCGATAATCTGCACAACTTGCCCGATTTGTCCGTTTCCTTCATTAGCCATTTTTTATTAAAAACTCCTCTTATAGATAAGAAAAAAGGTTAGATTACAAAGGAGAAAGAATAACATATCAAAAACATGAAAGGCAAAGACGCTTGTGAAAAATGCCACTTAAATATTAAGTAATGATAAAGAGTTTGCAGTTTCAGCTTTTCGATACTTTTAGAAATTTGAATTTTCGTTTCGGCGATTTGTCAAAGTTCACTTCTGAAAGAATCCAAAATTCAAAGCCTTTCGTTTTGCAATTTCTCACCAAACAAAAGGCTTACGAGGGTGTAGGACAACTTTTACAAAAAATATTTTACGTAAATCACGCCGCTCTAGTGCTTTGTAAATTAAGTTTTTATAAATAAGTGATTCATTGTTATTCTTTAA
>DAITPE010000448.1:0-4947 GCA_036833775.1 Pyrinomonadaceae bacterium
ATTATCGAATTTCTGTTTTTGTGCCCCTTTTTCATGTGTTGCGGTGATGTTTGCAATAATCATCAAATCATTACAATTCATTCTAAATTTCCTTTTTTAGACCTGCTGTGACTCTCATCACATACCGATTTTTTTTTTGAAGGCATTATTTATGCAGTAAATTTAAGACGAAAATACGGCGAACTGCGAAATAATACGTGGCTTTGTGCGAAATTTTTCAGTATCAGATTACTAATTTGTCACCTTTTACCGTTTGTTTTTCTTTAATATCGGCGGCTTTGTAAAAAATTGTCCAATGGCATAAGTCTTGCCCTTTCAGGCATCCGTATTTTACTTTCCTGAATTAATTGGAAAATTGGAGAATTAAAAATTTTATGGCGGTCATGGAAAAAACTGGAACGGATTTACAAATCGAAGTTCCCGTCAAAAATCCTTCAAAACCATCTATCTTGGCAAAGTTCATCGATCTGATCAGTTCGGTGCGTTTTGGCATCATTATATTAATACTCGTCACTTTGGGCTGTTTTCTCGGAATGATCATAATGCAGCAAAACGTCCAGGGTTTCGAACGCTATTACGCCGAACTCACGCCTTCGCAGAAATTGGTTTACGGCAAGCTCGATCTTTTCGATATTTATAATTCGTGGTATTTCAACACGCTTTTATTCATTCTTTCCTTAAATATCGTGCTTTCTTCGATCGAACGCTTTCCGAAAACTTGGACTTTCGTTTCAAAGCCGAAACTCGACGCCTCCGTGAAATGGCTGAAAGGTCAAAGCCAAACGGCTGAGTTGGAATTTGAAGGCGATTTGAGCGATGTTACGAAAAAACTTGAAACATCTGCGAAAACTTCAGGCTGGAGAAAAACGAAGATCACCGAAAAGAAAGGAAAAACTTTTCTGTTTGCCGAATCGGGCGTTTGGAACAGACTCGGCGCATATCCGGTTCACGTCGGACTTTTGACGATCATCGCGGGTTCTTTTTTAACGACGCAGATGGGACAAACGGGACAAATGGTGCTGACACCGGGAAAAGCCGAAAATAAAATGTCCGAAACCGTTTTCGATCTCGACCGCGTGAAAGACGTAACGAAACAGCTTCCTTTTGAAGTTTTCTGCACGGATATTCAGCAAAAATTAATCAAAAACGAAGATTCGCTTTCGGCGATGAACACGATCGACTGGATGACGCGCGTCACGATTAAGGACGAAACGGGAACGCGCGATGCCGTGATTCAAATGAATAAACCTTTTGATTATCGCGGTTACAGATTTTTCCAATCGAGTTTCGTGCCGATCGGACGCGCGCGCACGATCAATGTCCGCGCAATTCCCGCAAACGGCGGTGAAGTCCAAGACGTGACAATCCAACGCGACGGAACAGCGAATTTAGCCGACGGAACGATTCTTAAATTCAAAGAATTTCGCGGCAATTTCACGCTTGCACAAGAAGACCCGAACGAAGATACGAGCAGTTATCCGAATCCGGCGGCGGTTTTACAAGTCACGCCCGCAAACGGCGGCGAAACGACGACAGCTTATGCTTTCGGCGAAAAAATGAAAGGTTTGCCGGTCACGGAAAAACCCGTTGCAGGCTATAAATTTCAACTGACGAGTTTTGAAAAGGTCGGCGATCAGCATATTTTGTCGGTTCAGCACGATCCGGGCGCAACCGTCGTTTACATCGGTTTTATAATTTTGTGCATTACGCTCGTCGGAGTCTTTTTCTTCTCGCACCAACGCGTTTGGGCGGCGGTCGAAGAAGTTTCGGACAATCATTTCAGAGTAACTTTCGGCGGAAATACGAACCGCAATCAATACGCTTTTGACGAAAAATTTAGAGCATTTATCAACAAATTAAGCATTCATAAAGAGGAGTCGCAAAGTTTATGAGTCAAAATATCTTAAAACAACCGATCATAATTTCGCACGATGAAACGGCGGAAAAAACGCAATCGTCGTGGCAATCATATTTACCTTTTATCGTTGTCATTTTCTCGGCAATCGCTTTAACTTTAGTCCGTGCAAAACTTGGCGGCGCATATTTTCCGTCGGACGGCGGTTTGATGATGCTCGCGCTGGCGATGTATCTGACGGCGGCGATCTTTTATTTGATGAATTTTTACGCGCCGTCGAATATTGCCGAAAAGCTCGGAATGTGGGGCGCGGGTTTCGGCGTTTTCTTTAACTTTGCAAGTTGGCTTTTCCGCTGGGTTGCGGGTTACGAACGCGAACTCGACATTTTTCTCAAACAAGGACGCGATCTGGCGGATATGCCTTGGATGTTTCGTTATGTTCCTTTTGCGAATTTATACGATCTGAGTTTGGCGTTCGCATTCGGTGCGGGCGTGGCGACACTTTTAGTGATGCGCCGCGAACAATTTCGCCTGATCGCCGCGTTTTCTTTGCCGCTTGCCGCAATTATTTTGACGCTCGCGCGATTTATCGGCGGAGAATTTATGGATTTGCCGCCGGTTCTCGATTCGTATTGGCGACCGATTCACGTCGGCGTTGCTTCTTTGAGTTACGGAACCGCGCTTGTCACATTCGTCGTCGCCGCGCTTTATCTTTTGAAGGATAATTTGAAAGTCGAAACGATGGCGATCTGGACGAGCCTTTTCGCGCTCTGCGTGATCGGAACGGTCAGCAAATTCAGCGTTCTCTCGCCTTCAACCTTCGGAACTTATTCGTCTTCCGTTTTTATGGGAAGTTCGAAAATGTCGCTCGCGCTTCGTGCAGAGCTTCCTTATGTCGGCTGGTTTCTCGCCGCCGCCGGAATTTTGCTGATCGGCGTGATCGTCGCTTATTCGATTTACTTAAACAAAAATGACGAAAAAGCCAAAATGATCGGCAAACGTCTGCTTCAAACGGCGTTGATCGTGCAGGCGATCGGCATCGGCGTTTTTGTTTATCAGATCAGCAATACGACCGACGTTTTGAGCCGCGTCAATCGTTCGCAATATCAAACCTTTGCGACTTGGATGCTTCAACAACAAGACGTTCCGCAACAGCAAATCAATCAATTCGGACCGCAGCAGCTTTACGATATGGCGAACACCTGGATCACGCAGAACGGCGCGAATCTTCGCCTCAGTCTGCGTTCCAATCCCGTCGAACTCGCTTCGTTGATCACCGGATTTACGGGAACTTTCTTCGTCGTTCTGTTCGGATTCAAGACCGAAAAGATTCGTCTTGCGCTGCCGTCAGCCGAAACTTTGGACGGTTTGATGTATAAACTCGGCGGCGTGACGTTTGCGGGACTCGCTTTGCTTTTAATCACGGGCGCGGTTTGGGCAAACGAATCTTGGGGTAGATATTGGGGCTGGGACGCAAAAGAAGTCGGCGCGCTTGTTGCGTGGCTGACTTACGCGGGATTTTTGCACGCGCGCATCACACACGGCTGGCAAGGTCGGCGTTCGGCTTATTTCGCACTCGTCGCATTTTTATTTGTCATTTTTACCTATTTGGGAGTAAGTTATTTACTGCCGGGATTACATTCATACGCATAGAGGGGAATTTTTTATGAATAAAGAAAACGTATTATTTGGAATTGTCGGATTGCTGGCAGGTTTAATTATCGGTTTTATGTTTGCAAATTCGGTCAACCGCACGACCGTTCCCGTGGCGGGAATGCCGATGTCGGGAACGACGGCGGCACAGCCAAACGGACAGATGCCCGAAGGTCATCCGCAAGTTCCGGGCGGAAGTGCGCCGGATCAGGCGGCGACGATGCAGCAAGTTCAAGCGGCGGTCGATGCGGCAAAATCTCAGCCGGATAACTTCGACGCGCAGATCAAAGTTGCCGATCTATACAATCAGATCGAACGCTACGACGATTCGATCACTTATTTGAAAGCCGCCAACAAGATCAAACCCGACGATTACGAAACCATCGTCAATCTCGGCAACGTCAATTTCGACGGCGGACATTTCGACGAAGCGGAAAAATGGTATAACGCCGCTTTGACCAAACAACCCGACAACGTAAACGTCCGCACCGATCTCGGTTTGACCTACATTTTCCGCGATCCGCCAAACTACGACCGCGCGATCGAAGAATTCAACAAATCGTTGGCAAAAGACCCGAAACACATTCAATCTTTGCAAAATCTGACGGTCGCCTACACGAAAAAAGGCGACGTTGCGAAAGCTAAAGAAACCGTTGCCAAACTCGAAACGGTCGATGCAACAAATTCTTCGATCGCAAAGTTGAAGGAAGAGATTAAAAAGCTCGAAACGAAATAGTTTTTCGGTAAAATTTCGATCAATCAAAAAGACACGGCATCAAAACCGTGTCTTTTTTTGCAAACAGGCAGAAACGCGCACGAAGTAAGCGTGTTTAAATCAGGCAGAAACGCGACCGCAAGGAAGCGTGTTTGACGTTGAGTAATTTGCCGTCAGATGAGCTACATTTGTCGATTGACGGAGCATATCTGTCGATTGGCGGCACTCATTTCTCGATTGGTGAGGCATATTTCTCGATTGGCGAGCCTCGTCGCTCGATTGGCGGAGCATATTTGTCGATTGGCGAGCCTTGTCGCTCGATTGCTGAGCCTCGTCGCTCGATTGGCGGGACACATTTGTCGATTGACGGAGCATATTTGTCGATTGGCGAGCCTCGCCAATCGATTGGCGGAGCATATTTCTTGATTGCTGATCCTCGCCAATCGATTGCTGAGGCTCGCCAATCGATTGGCGGAGCATATTTTTCAGTGTTTCAAATGCACAAGAAACTCGCAGATGTGTTTCTGCATTTTTCACTTAAGCACTCCAACAAAATAATTTAAGTTAATTCAACAAAAAAACTCCCCTCCTTAGAAAAGGAGGGGTGGCTGCCGTTTCGGCAGACGGGGTGGTTGGTTAAAGATTAGAGATTCGATTGATTAATCTTGCAGAATAACCACCCCGTCCGCGAAGCGCGTCCACCCCTCCTTCAAAAGGAGGGGAG
>DAITPE010000449.1:0-4913 GCA_036833775.1 Pyrinomonadaceae bacterium
GCGTTATATTTTGGAAATTATGAAAACGGTGAATGACGACAAAACCGAAGCCGCAAATATTCTGGGAATTGATCTTTCAACGCTTTACCGAAAATTGAAGCGATACGAATAAGAAATTATTTCGAGAAAAGTTCGAGAATAAAATAGCTCGAATTTTCCATTCTGATCAATCTGCCGTCTGAATAGGGCGGTTGGAAAAATTGTTCGGCACTGTAAACATTTCCTTTCAAAGTGTCGTCGCCGCTGAGCTGACTCGATGCGACAAGCTCGGCTGGAAACCAAGTTTCGACCGGAAGTATTGTTTGCGTAACGGCTTTTTTCGGTTCGGCTTCGGCAACAATCTTGGCTGATTCTTCGGGCAAAAACTTTAAAACTACGGTCATTTTCTTTGCATTCTGATTTCCCAGATTTTCTTCGCGCCATAGAGCTTCTTCGGGATGAAACGGGATTTTGATTATTGTTTCCAATTCTTCGATGTCGTCTTTTGCCGAAATTCTGTTCGTATTGGCAGGATTTATATTGGTGATGTTTGAATTATTTGCTGTGTTCGCTTCCTCTCCAGCGCAGGAAAAACACAAAAAACAGGATAAAAAGATAAAAATGATCGAGGCATTTTTCATTAAGTAATATTAATCAAATCAAGGTAAAAATTGCAAAGATACTTTGATTCAACTTCCTTCAAATTTCCCGTCCATAACTACAAAAAAACAAGTGTCGGGAAGAGTTTCAATATTCTCCCGACACCTTTTTTTATTTTCCGAAAAATTATTCGGCTTTTATTATTCCCGTTTTCAATGCCTGTGCCGCCAAAAAAATAATATACGAGATTTGCTGATTGCGTGCTTCGTATTCATTATTCGACCATTGTGAAGGTGCGCCTGAATTTCCCCCTCCGCGAATTTTCCTAACATATTCTTTTTTTAACGCATCGGGCAAAACCATTCCTGCCAAATAGCCCGTTTGCAAACCTTTGTGATAATACTCGACACGAATCTTATCCATTCCTTCGTCGAATCTGTTGATTCGCAAAGGCGGACGACGAAAACGATCGGCAACGTGATTCCATTTCCATTTCGCTATTGCCGCCGCAAAACCTTGTGAAAAACCCGTCAGCGTATTTTCGTTTTTAAATGCTTCACGCGCTTGGTAATATCCTGAGCCAAGCGCAACCCAAACGCCGACCGCCGTAATTAACGGCACTCCGGCAGTCAAAGCAAAACCGCCGACACCTGCGCCCGCCACGAGTCCGCCTGTTTGTGCCTCGTATAAAGCGATAATATTTGCATAATAAGTATTCAAGACTCCGCCTTTCGATGCCGCCGCTAAAACATACAAACCACTAAATTTCCCTATCTCTTCCAAATACTTTGCTGTTATTGAATCCATTGTTTTTATTCTCCTTTTGATTAAAAAAACTAATCGCCCGCTCCGTTTTTTGCGATCTTCATACTGATAAGACAATTAGGGAAAAACATTTCAGATTTATTTTATTGACGGCAAAAAAAATCGAGCCGTCGTATTTGAACTGCCCGATTTTAGAGTTTGTTTATTTGTTTATCTCGTTACTCCAAACAATTTAAATAGATACAATAACGATCAAGTGATTCTTAATTTAGTTTTTTTGCCATCATTTCATCATCTGCCGCTTCTGCCGTTTTGCCGAGTTTGCGGTAGGCTTTGGCTCTGAGTTGAAAGGACAAAAACGGCATCGGAGAATTTTCAATGGCTTTCGACAAATCTTGGACAGCAAATTTATATTCTTTATTTTGCAAATACAGCAATCCGCGATTGTGATAAACGAAAGGCGAATCGCTGCCTGACTCGATTAATTGTGAAAGGTCTTTTATCGCAAGTTTAAATTCACCCGATTTGTAATAATAATAACTTCGCATTCGAATCGGGAGCCTAAAGAACGGATATTTTTCGATGATTTTTGAAACAATTTCCAACCCATCTCGATAATCGCCAAATCCTGCTAAACCGCTTGCTTTCACCAATTGCCTTAGATCGGCTTCATCTATTGCCAAGATTTCTGCATCGGCTTCGGTTGAATCCGACCGTTCCCAAAATCCATCTTCATCGTCCGCTGAAAATTCTTTCTCAAATTCTTCATTTTCTTTCTTGGTTAATAATTTCGCTTTCAGTTCATCGGCTTGTGCCATTTTAATTTTGCCGAGCTTGCGGTAAGCTTTCGCTCGATTTTGATACGAAGTAGCAAAAGGTTTGATCGCTATTTCCGCGCTAAGATCGGCGATCGCCTTTTCATATTCACCGCTTTGCAAATAAATCGCGGCGCGTCTGTGTAAAGCATTTAGATCGTTCGGGTTTAGCTTAAGAATTGCGGTGCAATCGGCAATCGCTTTTTCAAATTTCCCGATTACTTGATAATGTCCTGAGCGAACCAATAAATAATCAATGTTGTTCGGATTGAGCGCGATCATTTTGTCAAAATCCTGAAAGGCTTTTTCGCTTTCTTTCAGTTGATGAAAATAAAAATATCCGCGTTCACGATAAAATTCGGGATTTTCAGGCGAAAATTTGACGGCTTTGTTGTAATCGTCCAACATATTTCTACTCTCATCAGCCGTCATTTTACCGCCAAGTATTTTGTAATTATTAAGTTGGGCGCGTTCAAAATACGCTTCGGCGTAATCGGGTTTGAGATTGACCGCTTTGTTCAAATATTCCAAGCGTTTTTCCTTCGGCAAACATTCGATGTATGCCAAATAAAATCTTGCATCGCGCGGATTCATTTCAATTCCGCGATCGAAATATTTAATGGCTTCATCGCATTTATTTTCGGTGATCATTGCTAAACCGAATTTGTAATAATCATCTGCTGAAAATTTCCTTTGAGTTGTCTGCGCTTCATTGCATCCGCAAAAAACCAGTAAAATTGAACATATAATTGTTAATTTCAAGGTTTTCACCTTCAATATTCCAATCATTTGATTTCTGCCTGATTTAATTTTCGTTTCCATCTTTTTCAATTTCCTCCTATCGCAGTTTTTGCGACCTTCACATTGATAAGACAAATCCGCAAAATCATTTCAGTTTTTTTAATCAGAACCTTAAAGAATAAAAAGATCGGCATTTATCCAGCCGCTCAAACTTTTTCCAATCTTTATAAAAGATCGTCCGCAAAATCGATCAGTTATAAGAAGTCCAGTAAAACGGTCGATCTTCAAACGGCAGGTTTGACCATGATTTTTTAAACACTATTCCTTGCCCGTATCCATACCAACCGCCGCCGCCGACCGTAAAACCTTTTGAAGTTAAATATGCATGATGCAATTCCACATCACGATCTAATCTGGTTGTCATCTGATTGCCCGTTTCCGGCGTTCCCGTCATTAGAGATAATGTGCTTAGTTGGATAATGTTCAGTTTCGGATTAAATTGCCAAACTTTGTTCTCGGGAGCAGCGTGATTTCCGATCACATACGAAGAATGCTTTCCTTGATCGGTAGTTATTATGGAATACCTTCCCATCAACGGCATTTCCGACATATTTCCCAAAAAGTCATACAAACCGTCATACGGCGACGATCCGTTGGGACCGATGTAGGCAGATTGAAACTTAATAACTACCCATTTTTCATTTACTAACCAATCTTTACTTCCCGGCAAATATCCTGCTCGTCCTTGAATCAATTGCAATGTAGTTTTGAAATTCATCGCTTTTTCTCCTTTTTTATTTTTAGTCAGAACAGAATTACTGCACATTAAAACCTGTCAACGGATTTCCGTAAAATGCATCCGTTTTCCAACCGACCGAATCCCATTTTTCCGTTCCCAATACTTTCACCGGCAAAATCACCCGATAATACGGCTGCGGAATTTGATTTGAATAACTCGGCACGACTATTTTTCCGTCCGCGCCGATCGTAAAACTCAGTTCGCGGATTTGTGTGCCGTTGCGGTAGATTTTTACGACATATTCACCCGGATTTTTATCGGCATAAAAAGCGTTTGGATAATTTTCACGATTGAATGTTCCGTTGTTGTCGATCCGAAAATTGTGCCATTGAAAAAGCCAACGCTTCCAAATATTGTTTGGTGCAAAAGGCGGCGCAAATGTCGTCGTTCTTTCGTCGTAATCGACCGCAATATTCTTGTAGATTTGATCTTGGGCGAGCTTGATTTCCTGACCTTTATAGAAAATTCTTCCTTCCAATTCGTTCGCGTTCACCATTCCTTTCAGCCACACGCTGACATCCAGATTAATCCCGCCAATTTCCAAATCGCTGTGGTCAAAACCGACCGTTCCGAACGGCAAAAGCCAATCGTGATCGACGAAATAATCGAATTTATTTTTCTCGGTCGGTCTTTGTCCAGTGCTGAATTTGCCGACTTTGAATTTGCCTTGGTAAATTACTGTTTTCGTGTCTTCATCGGTGATTTTGAACGAATAAACTCCGGTTGCAACGGTTGATTTGCTGTTGAGCGTGTCGTAAGGATTCGGGCTTCCAAATGAAACCGTGCGGTCAGCCGAGATATATCCTTGTTCCAATTTTTCGCTGAACCAAAGCGAACCGTCGGGATTGAAATATTCCGCCGTATAATTCAAATTCCTGTCGTTATTATAAAATTGGCTGAATTTTATCATCGGAATCCAGCTCGAATAATTGCTCTGATTCGGCATTTTCCAATATTCATTATGAGTTTTTGCCTGCACGTAAATTGTATTTTTCAAAAGAACGGGAACATTCGTCGGACGTTGATTTTTATAGATATTATCCGCGCCGGATTTCGAATTTCGCGTTCGGCTTCCCGATTGATCGCCGCCGTTGTCGTTTCCGGTTGTTTGATCTTGCTTGGGTTTCTCTACTTTCGGCAGTTTCGGAATTTTCAATGTAAACTGTGCTGAAACTGCTTGAAAACCAAAAGCGATAACGATTAAAAATAAATAA
>DAITPE010000450.1:0-4906 GCA_036833775.1 Pyrinomonadaceae bacterium
AATCGGCTTGTCCGTTAGTTTTGTGATTATTCCTTTCGGATGAAATGAAGGTTTGGGATTGTTGGTAGCTTTCCTAAACCTTCGCCGTTTATGCGGTTTGTTGCTGTCTGGCAAGTCCGATGTGCAGACTTAATGCCGATACAGCGTGATAACAAACCAAGCCTTTTTCCGCACCTTTGCAAGTGCATTCAACTAATTTGTAACCGTTATCGGATTTCTTGCAGATAACCGTGTAAAATCCGCCTTTACTGCCGGAAACTCTGTAACGTCCGAAATGATCGAATTTAACCGTCGGACGCACCTTTTTTGCTTTCTCAATCGCTCTTTCAAGTTGCTCTTTGTTTTTCAGAATAAACATTTTGTTAATTTTCCTTTTTTTGAATTTGTCATTTCTGACTTGTCTATATTCTAGCGTAATAGCTAGGACTTATCAAGTTAAGTTGTTGCTTTTGCGCTAGGATTTTGATAAATTATTTGTGAAATGCTTGAAGGATTAATTACAACAAAAGAAGCTGCTGAAAAGTTGAATGTTTCCGAAGGACGCATACGTCAACTTGTCGCCGAAGGACGTTTACCTGCTACAAAAGTTGGACAAACGAATTTAATCAAAGAATCCGATTTAGAACTTGTCAAAGATCGTAAGCGAACCGGCAGACCGAAAAAAGAAGATTAATCTTTCAAATATTCGGCAAAGCCTTGTTTCTTGAGAATTTCGCGTAAAGACTTCGTTTCTTTTTCGAGCGTGAAACCGAGCGTCACCTTTTTATAACCGTGTTGCTTTCCGACTTCGTTTATAAACGCTTCGGCTTCGGCTTCGGTAAAGGCAATCGAACGCATTAGTTTGTCGGTTTGTTCGTCAACAAAATCAAAATCGAAGATTTCGTTTTCCTTTGCTTTCCACGCTTCCAAATCCAAGCCGATTTCCTTATAGATCGCCAAAGCGGAATCCACACTTACACAGTAAAAATAAGCCTGTAAACTCGCATAATCGAAGAAAAAATTGTCGTCGGCTTTTTTGCGGTTCGATAATGCTTGAGATTCAGCCAAAGCAAACCAATACATAGTTTCTCTGCAATGTTTCAATCTTTGGGCAAGCATAATCAGTCTGATTTTTAGAAGTTGTTCGGCTTCATACGAAAAGTCCGGCTTTATCCATCTTTCGTTCGGCGTGGCAAGCAAGATCGCGTCCATTTCGCTTTCGTCGTCGCGGTTTTCGGCTGAATCGTAGAGAATCAATCTTTCGCGCCGTGAAAGCTGATCGTAATTTTTCCGCAAACTTTTAATGTTCATCAATCCTTTTTCCTTGATTTCAAAGCAAATTCGATAGATTCAAGCCGTTTTTCCAATTCGCCGACTTTTAAGGCTTCGATGAAACCGTGAGCGATTGAAACAAGCAAACGTCCGCGATTGATCGAATTATCGAGTCCGACCGCTTCGCGCAAAGCATAATCGAGAACCTGTAAAACGTCGTCAATCTTTGCGATTTTGTTCGGTAGCATCGAAGCGTCGGCATAATGCGGAGATTTTGTAGCAAGTCCGCCGTTGCGTCTTGCTAACGCTCTTTCCGCGCCTTTTCCGACATCGTGCGTAAAGCAGAAACCGCTTGCACCCGCAAACGCTTTACAGTCCGCGCCGTCCTTCGTTTTTCCGTTACATCTTTTCTGTGACATACATTTTTAGCTTGTCTGACCTCTGCGTTCGCAATGCAGAGTTCGCACCAACTAACAAGCGTTACTTACCAAGCCTTAACTTATTAAAAGTTGTCATTCTCACAACTAAACCTTCTATTGTTATACAAAGAGATTTCAGCGAACTTTTGCTTTCCGGCAATCTCTTTGCATCGCGTAAAAAACATCTTTGGAAATGCCGTGTCGTTCGTCTTTGTAAAACTGATCGCCGTGTTCGTCTTGCATCTGACGGAAACCGCGCAAAAGCATCGCCTTTTTCGTCGGAAAATGTTTTCGCAAAACGTCCAGATCGGTTTCGGAATTGTCGAGAAGTTCGTAAAAATTCAACTTTTCGAGAACTTCATTTAAGACGAACCGAGAAACGCCTTCGGTCAAAAAATACTTTGCTGTGATTTCGGGAAATCCGAGCCGTTCTGCCAAAGCCTTAATCGCCGACATTTCGAGCAAAGCAAATTCAAACCGCAAAATTCCTTCGGCATATTTGAATGCTTCCGGCGTGAGTGTTCCTTTTTTGAGCATTTCGTTTAACTTTGAATAAATCCGAAGTTGTTTCGTTCTGATTTTTCCCTTCGGCGAAAAATAGATCGTTTCGTCATCGAAAAACTGTTTTCGCAAAGGCGGAAGTTTTCTTTTCGATAATTCGGCAATCATTCGCCAAACCGCCGATTCGAGCATTTTTGCGTCGTATGCATAATGCACCAAAAACACGATTGCCGTTTCGAGCGAAAAAGGCAGACCGCTTATTTCTTCGGCAAATTCGCAAGCGAACCGCAACCCTTCGTCGGCTTCGGTCTGATCGGGCAATCTTGCATTATGCCCGTAAAGCATCTTCGGCAGGGAAACCTTCAATTCGGAATGATAAAAACCGTCCGGCGTTTGAAAGATCGTCAGATTCGGCAGAGTTTCTTTTCCTTTGTGGTTATAAATCCACGTCGGGAAATTTTTCTGCAATTTTATCCAATGATTCTTAAAATTTTCGTTCGGAAGTTTCCGCCAATAGTGCTTTAGTCCTACTGTGTCATACAGCCAAGCCGACATTTTCGCCTGTGTTCTCCATCGAACCGCCGTTTTGAATCCATTGGTAAATTGCCGTTTCCGAATAACGATACTGTCGGTCGCCGACTTGGATAAACGGAATCTTTCTTTCGCGTGTCAATTCATATACACGCTGTTTTGGAACGTCGAGAATTTCGGCTACTTTTTCTGCTTTTAATAGTTTTTTTGTTTCCATAATTAACCTTAGTTTTTTCAAGATCGAAGAAAAAATGAAATCTTTGGCTTGAATATTTTTCATTCAAACAAGGTGATTTTAGTTAGGTTTTGTATGGATTAGTATTTTATGAAGCGGAAATATTTTAGGCTTTTTTTGATGCCTTAATTTTTCCGTTTTTTTCCGTAAGGTCTGACAGGCAGATTAAAACTCTCATATTTTTTGAAAGATTTTCTTAAAACATCAACGGCAGTTTTTACTTGAATCTCATTGTTCGGATCAATATTTTCAAATTCTGGAATGTAAGGAAGTATTTCCCACAGTTTTTCAAAATTATGTTGATTCCAGATTACGAGCCGTTTTATTTGACTGTAATCATCACGCTTAAAGCGTTTGATTCCGTGTTTTTTTAATTTTGTTTTAACTTCTTCAAGATATGAAAGAATATGTTTTCGGTATGCTTCGACGGCATTTTCTTCATATTCTTTGAAACTGAGAAATAAGTCATAAGGCGGATAAAATTGGAAACTTTCCGCTGGCGGTAAAATTCGCGGTATTTCGATATTTTGTTTGTATCTGTCTATGATATTTTGATCGTGTTCGTCAATCTCGGCATTTGCCGGATAATTTGAGAGAATTTTCTTTTCTATAAATTTAACCCAATCTGCTTTTTGGCGTTTTCCCCACATTTCTTCCAATAACGCTTTTGGATAACTAGGTGTCACAGTTTGAGCATAATTTAAAGCATAAGGTTCGCCTTTGAAAACTGCATAATAAACGATACTTGCTAAGGCGTGATTGGCTACATCGCTAAAACCTTCGTTATACAAATGATATTTTTTTAAGAAAGATAGAAATTCTTTGACGAACTTACAGCAATTTTCAAAATGATGTTCATCTTTTCTTATATCTGCGCTATGACGTGCATAAATATGAAAAGCGAAAATATCTTTATTTACTAAATTAACCGCTTGATAGAAACAATGCTTGCCTAGCGTTACTTCTTCAAAGTTTTGATGACATTCGTAAATTTCAAGAAAAAGCGGAAACAAAATATTTTTCAAATCTTCGATATATGAAGGATTAAGAGTTATAAAATGCCGAAAATATTCTGTGTAATATCGTGTAACTTGGATTCCAAAATTCGACCATTCTAATTTTACTTGGTTTTTCATTTCTTACCTTCGACAATCGCAATTTCTTCTTCGGTCAGATCGTAGAGCCGATAGACCATTTCATCAATTTTGTTTTCTAAATCTGCGGTTTCCTGTCCGAGTTTCTTCTTTTCGAGAATTTCGTCAACTAATCTAATAAAGGGTTTTTGTTCTTCTAACGAAATTTTTTTGATTGGAACTCTATTTAAAATATTTGATGAATATGAAAAATATCCTCCTGCTTTTGGAGAAGATATTTTTTGTATGAAAAACTTAACTAAATTTGAATTTAATAAAGATAAACAATACCGTAAATCTAATGATTCATCTTCAATTGTAATGGCAAAAACTCTTGCACAACTAAACCCAGATTTCGACTCATCAATGCAAAACTTGTGTTCTTTTACTTCGCCCGGACTAACGATTTTCGATTTCTCAAAAATGTTCTTTTGTCCGAATCTAGTTAATGAATACCAATTTTTCTTTTCACCAAGTTTTTTTCGGCTATCCATTCTTTTT
The DNA here is from genome assembly GCA_036833775.1 of Pyrinomonadaceae bacterium. GTDB lineage: Bacteria > Acidobacteriota > Blastocatellia > Pyrinomonadales > Pyrinomonadaceae > JAJQRF01. Next base: position 4,572 of record DAITPE010000450.1, read on the forward strand.
GATAATGAATCTTTATTTTGAATCAAATAATTATATGTAATAGGGTAATTTCTGCTTAACTCTGATTCATCTAAAAGTATTGTTTTTCCGTCTTCATACTTGTATGGATAAATGACATATTTTTGAGGAATATTACATTTAAATTTTGAGCAGTCGTTAGCTCTAATAACAGGCAAAACCATTTCATCTTCAAATCCAAATTTTTCAATCTCATTTTTATCAAACATTAAAACTTTGTCTAATCCCGTGAAAAGTCCAGCCCAAGATTTACCAAAAGTAGAAAGAGTAGTTGTTTGATTTAGTTTTTCAAACAATCCAAGTTCATTTTTTGCGGT
>DAITPE010000451.1:0-4905 GCA_036833775.1 Pyrinomonadaceae bacterium
GTTCCCGAATTGATGCTTGCGTCACTGCTCGCAAATTCTAAAATTGAAATGGCGAAAAATCCGTTGCCGAACGGCTTGCGATTGTTAGCCGAAGCCGAATTCGTTTTCAGCGGCGAAGTTCCTCCGAATGTGCGCCGTCCCGAAGGTCCTTTCGGCGATCATTACGGTTATTATTCGCTCGTTCACGATTATCCTGTGTTTAGTTGTAAAGCTATTTTTCACCGCAAAGATGCGATCTATCCGGCAACGGTCGTCGGCAAACCGCGACAGGAAGATTATTTTATCGGCGATTATTTACAGGAACTTTTATCGCCGCTGTTTCCGCTCGTGATGCCTGCCGTGAAGGATTTGTGGAGTTACGGCGAAACGGGTTTTCACTCTTTGGCGGCGGCGGTCGTCAAGGAAAGATACGGGCGCGAAGCTCTTTCGGCAGGTTTCAGAATCTTGGGCGAAGGACAGCTTGCGTTGACGAAATTCTTACTTTTGACCGATAAAGAACAAGATTTGCGCGATTTCAAAACGGTATTCGAACATATTTTAGCGCGTGTCGATTGGCGCACCGATTTGTTTATTTTCAACAAAACTTCGTTCGATACTTTGGATTATGCTTCGGGCAAGATAAATCACGGCTCGAAGGCTTTGATGGTAGGTGTCGGCGACGCGAAAAGGGAATTGAAGCGCGAATTTACGGGCGAATTGCCGTCTTTCGTAAAACGCGCCGAGGTTTACTGCGCGGGTTGTTTGGTCGTCGAAACCGAAAAATACGATTCGGAAACCGACAGCAAAAACTTGGGCGAAATGATCGCAAAATGCGGGAAATTCGACGATTGGCAAATGGTCGTGATTCACGATTCGGTCGAATTTGCGCGTGACACGAACAAATTTTTATGGGCGACGTGGACGCGTTTTAATCCTGCGACCGATATTATTGCAAAGAGTTTGACGGTCGAAAATCATCATCTTTCCTACGAAAATCCGATCGTGATCGATGCGAGGATGAAGCATTGGTATCCGAAAGAAGTCGAGGTGCGCGAAGACATTGCGGAACTTGTTGACAGGCGTTGGCGTGAATACTTTCCGAAATGAATAAATTTTTGAAAGTATTTATTTATGTGATCTTAGGCGGAATGCTGTGCGGATTATCGTGCGGCATTTACGCCTATTTTATCGAGCCGAGACGCTTTGTTATCAATGAGCAGACGCTTGCCGTCAGCGATTGGAAAAAAGAGCAGGACGGATTCAAAATAGTTGCGATTTCCGACATTCACGGCGGCGCGCATTATATGGACGAAGCGCGGATTCGCTATTTGGTCGAACAGTCAAACGCGCAGAATCCCGACATTGTTGTGCTTCTCGGCGATTTCGTTTCCGAAGTAAACGGTGTCGGTTCGCCTTTGATAATGCCCGTTTCGGTGATCGCTGATAATTTGAAAGGTTTGAAATCTAATTTCGGCGTGTATGCCGTCATCGGAAATCACGATTGGTGGCACGATGAAAAAGAAATAACGCGCGAACTGGAACGCGTCGGTTATAAAGTTTTGGAAAACGAATCGGCTAGCTTCAAAAAGAACGGGCAAAATATCACGATCATCGGGATCGAAGATTTTTGGAAACGTCGGCGAGTCGATATTGCAAGCGTCTTTTCAAAGATCGAGCGGAAGGAAAACATCCTTGCGATCACACATAATCCAGATTCATTCGATCAGATTCCCGAGGGCATTTCGCTGCTTTTAGCCGGACACACACACGGCGGGCAAGTCGTTATTCCATTTTTCGGTCCGCCGATCGTGGTTGCGAAACGCGAATATACGAAAGGTTTTATTCAAAAGGAAAATAAAAGTCTTTTTGTGACGACAGGAGTTTCGGCTATGATTAGATTCGGTGTTCCGCCTGAGATCGCCGTTTTAACGATCAATTCCAAATGATAAAAATTATTCCCCCGAAAAAAATAATCATCGCGCTTCTCACATTCGGCTTTATCGGTTTTTGCTGTCTTTTATACGCATATTTTATCGAACCTAAAAGACTTGTCATCAATGAACAAACGCTGAAAATAAAGAATTGGAATCCACAGTTGAAAGGTTTGAAAATCGTTGCGATTTCCGACATTCACGGCGGTTCAAACGGTGTTGACGAAAAACGGATTCGTGAACTCGTCGAAAGATCAAACGCTTTAAATCCCGATATTATCGTGCTTTTAGGCGATTATGTTTCGCAGGCGCACACGAAAAACCGCGAGCTTCGGATGCCGATGAATGTCATCGCCGAAAACTTAAAAGGTTTTCGGGCGCGGTATGGAACTTTTGCGGTTTTGGGCAATCACGATGGATGGTATGACGATGTTGACACGATCAGAAGTTTGGCGAACGCCGGCATCGAAGTTTTGCATAACGACGTGAAAAGGCTCGACATTAACGGTCAAAAATTGCGGATTTTAGGGCTGAAAGATCATCTCAAAATGACGACTTGGAAAGCATTTTCGGATGATGCAAAAGCCGTTTTGCAGGAAACCGAAGGCAAAGGCGATCTGATCGTTTTGGAACATTCGCCCGATGTTTTTCCTGCAATTTCGGGCGATCTGTTAATTTCAAAAGACTTCAAACTTCTGCTTGCAGGTCACACACACGGCGGACAAGTTTGGTTTCCGATCGTCGGTTCGCTCGTCGTGCCTTCGAGCTTCGGGCAAAAATACGCTTTCGGACACATCAAAGAAAAAGACATCGACATTTTCGTCACGACCGGAGTCGGCACGAGCGTTTTGCCGATCCGTTTTTTAGTTCCGCCCGAAATCGCCGTTCTGACGATCGAAACCGAATGAACGAAAACGACAAAAATGTCCAACAAAATTCAGTTTGTTGATGATTGTCAGGAGCGGCAAACTAAAGTTCGCCGGACTCTCGGTCATTGCAGATTCTTCAATAAAATAAAGGCTTTTGCGAAAAAGTTTCCGAAATAATCGATTCAAAATCGGTAAAATAAATCATTTTGTTGGCTCACAAAATAAAATTGTGAGCCAACAAAACTATTTTGTGAGCCAACAAAATTACTTTGTGAGCCAACAAAATTACTTTGTGTGCACACAAAATAAAAATGTGGTCACACAAAACAATTTTATGTGACCACATTTTTATTTTTGTAACAGTTGAAAATTATTTCAAACCTGCTGATGGATTAACTTTCGGCGGCGGCATTTTCGGGTTTTTCAGCAAATTCATAACTTTTGTAAAATCGCCGTCGTTTTTGGCAGGATTCAAACCCAAAATATTACACATCAAATTGTAAATTTGTATATTTTCAAACGGTTCGGCAACCAAACCTTTTTTGAAGGCTTTGCCGTGCGCGATAAATGTCGCCTGCATCGATTGATATTTATTGTCGTAACCGTGTGCGCCCGAATCTTTGCCCCAATTCTTACGTTTTTTTCGGTCTTCGAGCTTTTCCTTACTCGTCATATACCAACCTTCTTCGGCTGAACAAACGATCGGGGCGATGCGCGGACTGTCTTGATAATGAAGGCGTTCGGGGATTTCGGATTTTTTCCAGCAGGTCGCGTGTTGAATGTTTTTGAGTTTTTCGAGAATAGAATTTTCTTCGTTCGACTTCGGAAAAATCTGCACGATCTCGCCTGTCCAAAGAATTCTTTCGGCTTTGTCGAACGGAAAATAATTATCTAAAAGAACGGTGTTTTCTGACTTTACGGTTGCCATTCCGTGATCGGAAACGATGATGATATTTACGTCTTTGTAGATTTTGCGTTTTTTCAAACCTTCGACCAGACGTTTCAAATCATTATCCACCTTTCCGACTGCGGCTTTTAATTCTTCCGAATCAGGCGAGAATTCGTGTCCGGCATCGTCCGTGTCGCTGAAATACATCGTGAACATTTGCGGACGTTCGGCTTTCGGCAGATCGAGCCACGCGAGAATTTGATCGACTCTCTGCTCGTTCGGAATTTTGCCGTCGTATTCCTTCCAATAACTCGGACGTTTTCCGGCAATTTCCGCTTCCGTTCCGGGAAAGAAAAACGCTCCGGCTTTCTTTCCTTGTTTTTCCGCCGTTACCCAAATCGGTTCGCCGAGCCACCAACGCGTATTTTGCACTTCTTCGCGTTTATTTAATGTAAAAACCGTGTCGAAATCGTAGATATTATTTTCGATAATGCCGTGATGCGCGGGATAAAGTCCGGTCGCGATCGTGTAGTGATTCGGAAAAGTTTTCGTCGGAAAAGACGGAATCATCCATTTTGCACGAACGCCGTCTTTCGCTAAATTTTTCAAAGTTTTCGGTTTGAATTTATCGACGTAATCGTAGCGAAAACCATCCAAAGAGATCAAAATCACGGTCGAATCCAAATCTTTGATCGGCTTTTGCGCGAACGTGAAAACGGCGAAAGTAAAGAAAATTGTCAATAAACCGATGAATTGTCGAATCGAAGAACATTTTTTCATAAGAATTTACAGTAGCTTCATTTTATCCTTTTCTTCGTCGCTGTCATCCGTTTGCGGCGCAACTTTTCTATATTTCGTAACTTCAGGAAATTTCCCGTCTTCCCAATCGAGCAAAGCCTGTTTTGCTTCGCCAACCGAATCCGTAATGAAATTCCAATAAATAACCGTCGGTTCGGGAAGATTTTCGCCGCCGAAAAGTATAAATCGCGCACCTTTTTCGCTTAAAAATCTGAGTTTTTCATCATCGTTTGAAAGTTTTGCAAGCTCGAAACGCTTGATAAATTTGCCGTCAATTTCGATCTCTCCTTCGCAAACGTAAATCGCCAATTCGTGCGACGGATTGACGAGCAAATTCATAAAACAATTCGGCTTGGCTTCGATGTCGAAATATGTCAATTCTTGAAAAGTCGGGATCGGCGAAACATTTTCGTCCAAATTTCCCGCGATCACACGAATC
>DAITPE010000452.1:0-4892 GCA_036833775.1 Pyrinomonadaceae bacterium
TTTTTCTTCAAAAAAATGCTGGAAAATCCTTATAAAATCAGGCATAATTATAAATAGTTGAAGCGTTTACGCTTTTTCACACAACTGTTTTTCCGTTCATTTCAACTTCTCTTCCACGTCTTTTTAACAATATGAAAAATTTGACGTTATTTTTGCTTGTCTTCGTTTTATTGTCTGTGAACGTTTTAGCACAGGAAAATTACGACAAAACGGTCGCACAAGGCGTTGCGCTGATGAAAGACAAAGATTTCAAAAAAGCGAACGAAATCTTTAAGGATTTGTCCGTAAAAATGCCTGCTTCAGCGGAAGTTTTTTACAATCTGGGCGTTTCCGAATTCCGTCTCGGCAAATTTGAAAATGCGATAAACGCTTTGGATGAAGCAATAAAATTAAAACCAAATTATCCGCAGGCTTATTTATTTTTGGGTTTTGCGCTCGAAAATTCCGAACAATTTTCTTCGGCGATCGAAAAATTCGACGTAGTTTTAAAGGCTTCACCTGAAAATTTCGACGCGCTTTTGGAAAAAGGCGTTTGCCAGTTTGCAATGAACGATTACGAAAACGCCGTCAAAAATATTCAGCAAGCGATCAAGGTCGAACCGACCGCCGCTTACGGTCATCGCAAGCTTGCCGACGTTTATTTTCAACGCGCACTTTTTCCCGAAGCCGCCGTTTCGTATAAAACCGCCGACAAGCTCGAACCGAATGTTTATTACGTAAATTTCCGCATCGGAAGCGCGTATTACAACGATCGACGCTACAAAGATGCCGCACCGTTTTTCAAAAAAGCGACGGAAATCGAACCGCGAAATCAAAGCGCGCATTATATGCTCGGAAATTCGTTTCTCAACGCCGAAATGTATCCGCAGGCGATCGAAGCTTTTCAAAAACTCGTCGAAATAAATCCCGAAAATGCCGACGCGATCTACGGAATCGGCGTTGCATTTCTAAAACAAAACGACAAAGAATCCGCCAAAAAACAACTCGAACCGTTGCGCGCCGTCAATTACGCACTTTACAGCAAGCTCGAAACTGAAATAAACAAACCGCAGCCGAAATTGAAATTGGCAAAGCGTAAGAAATAATAAAGATTTTGCCTGCGAAATAAACGAAAAGAACGAAAAAGAAGAAAAAAAAATTAATTGTCTTTTTTTTCGTGTCTTTCGTTTATTTCGTAGGCAAATCTTTTTTTTGTTAAACTTTTTCTGAATGAATTTTGAAGAAACAGCAAAAAGTTTGGCAATGTGCGGGCGCGAATTTTATCGGCGCAGTTGGGTTTTGGGAACGAGCGGAAATTTTTCGGCTCTGACTGAAATCGAACCTTTGCGCGTTTGCATCACGGCGAGCGGAAACGACAAAGGTGCGCTTGATGAAACGCATTTTTTGGAAATCGATGAAAATGAAAACGTCATAAAAGGCATCGGAAAACCTTCTGCCGAAACGCAGATTCATCTCGCGATTTACAAACTTTTTCCAGAAACGCGTTCGATTTTGCATACACACTCGGTTTGGGGAACGATTCTTTCCGACAGTTTTTTTGCAAACGGCGCGATCGAGATCGAAGGTTACGAGATGCTCAAAGGTCTTTCGGGCGTGAAAACTCACGAACACAAAGAATCGGTTCCGATTGTTGAAAATTCGCAAAATTATGATGAATTAAGCGAAACGATTAGAAAAGTTTTAATTAAAAATCCAAACGTGCACGGCGTTTATTTGCGCCGTCACGGGCTTTACACTTGGGGCAAAAGCGTTGCTGAAGCAAAGCGCCACATTGAGATTTTCGAGTTTTTATTTGAAGTTTTGGGAAGAAGTTTAAGATGATCTTCAGAACCGCAAATGAAGAAGACTTTCCGTTTTTAGCCGAAATGCGTTGGGATTTTCGGCAGGAAAGCGGCGAAGAAATTGCAGTAGTTGAAAAAGCTGAATTCATCGAAAAATGCATTGATTTTCTTGAAGAAAAAGCACAAGTTTATACTTACTGGATCGCGGAAATTGAAGGGAAAATCGTTTCGCATATTTTTGTTCACACCGTTTCGCTCGTTCCGCGACCGTGTAAAATTGAAGATGCATTTGCTTATTTAACAAATGTTTACACGAAACCCGAATTTCGCAGAAAAGGAATCGGCGCAAAACTTTTAGATCATGTTATCGAATGGGCGAAAACGAAAGATTTTGAACTTTTGCTCGTTTATCCGAGCGACGAAGCAATCGATTTTTACAAGCGTTTCGGCTTTGAAAAGGACGCGGAAATATTAAAGCTCGCGCTGCGTAATTATTAATTGAAGAATTTATGGCGGAAGAAGTTTGGTTGAGCGGAAAATTAGAAGGATTTGCGCTTGTTTTGATGCCGACGGCGCACGCTCTCGTGCAGGCGATCGTTGATCTTGAAAAAATTCAATTGACGCACGAAGAACTTCTTGCCAAACCGAATAATGCGCCGTCAGTTGCTTTTCATCTGCGCCATATTGCCGGAAGCATTGACAGGCTTTTGACTTATGCGAAAGGCGACGATTTGAGCGAAACGCAGTTTGAGTTTTTAAAGCAGGAAACGGCAGAAACTTCCGATCTATCGGCGGAAGAATTGATCGATCAAGCGGTTCTTTCGATCGAAAACGCGCTTGAATTCTTAAAAGAAATTTCGCCCGAAATTCTTTTTGAAGAAAGATTCGTCGGACGCAAACAATTGCCGACAAACGTTTTGGGACTTCTTTTTCACATCGCCGAACACACGGCGCGGCACGTCGGGCAAGTTATCACGACGACGAAAATCGTCAGGCAGTAAATTGAATGAAAAAAAGTATTTTTTTGCTCTTGATGGCGGCTGGATTTTTTCTGACGGCAAACGCGCAAAATCTGAAAGAATTTGCCGAAACGGTAAAAACCGAACATAAAATTCCCGAAATTGCTTATGCCGTCGTTTCGTCCGATTCGGTGATCGAAATGGAATTTCTCGGAAAACGCCGCATCGAAGGTGATTTTCCGGCACGAAAAAATGACCGTTTTCACATCGGCGCAAACACGAAAGCAATCACGGCTTTTATCGCCGCACAGCTCGTCAAAGATCGAAAAATCGATTGGAACACAAAGTTTTTCGATCTTTTTCCACAATTAAAATCGAAAAGCCGTAAAGCATATTTAAAGATTTCACTCAAAGATTTACTGACTTTTCGAGCAAACTTGCCGCTTTATACTTACACTTTTGAAAAGCCTGAAAAGAAAGATTTTAACGGCGATTATGACGCGCAAAGACTGCAATTTGCCGAATATTTTCTAAAACAAAAACCGGCAAAACCGGTTGACGGATTGACGTTTTCAAACGTCGGTTACGTTTTGGCGGGTTTGATGTTGGAAAAAGCTTCGGGAAAATCTTATAAAAATTTGGTTGATGATTTGGGTAAAAATTTACAAATCGAATTCGGTTTCGACGCACCGAATTTATCGGATAATCTGCAAACTTGGGGTTACGATGAAAATCTGCGAGCGGTTTTACCGACGGAAAATTATAAAATCAATTGGCTTTTAGCTGCCGGAAATATCAACGTAGATTTGCCTGATTACGTAAAATTCATTCAGCTTCAACTGCAAGGATTACGCGAAAAATTGGAAATATTGCCGCAGAAAGATTTTGATTTTCTGCATTTCGGACTGCCGAAATTTTCGTTCGGCTGGTTTAACGAACGCGACGAAAAAACAGGACATCAGATTTCGTTTAACGAAGGCAACGCGGGTGCTTTTATTACGAAGGTTTGTATAATTAAAGAAATCGACCGCGCATATATCGTTTTTACAAACGCGGCAACCGTCGAAACTTCAAAAGGCGTTGATATTTTGCTCGATAAAATGAAGGAAAAATACGGCAGATAATTGAATTATGGCAGTTGTAATCGTTCCCGATAAAAATTTGACGTTGACCGATGAAAGCGAAATAAAATCGTATCTCGCTTCGATAAATATTGATTACGAGCGTTGGGAAAACCTGAAAAATATTTCGGCTGATGCTTCCGAAGATGAGATTTTGGCGGCTTATACGGACGAGATCGAAAAGTTGAAAAAATCCGGTGGCTATGTCACGGCGGACGTGATAAATATCGTTCCCGAAACCGCGAATCTCGAAACGATGCTCAACAAATTTCGTCCCGAACATTGGCACGATGAAGACGAAGTTCGTTTTATCGTGAAAGGCTGCGGAATCTTTCACATCGCGCCCGAAAACGGCGATGTTGTGGCGGTAAAAATGACTTCTGGCGATCTGATCCGTGTTCCGAAAGGCACGAAACATTGGTTTGATCTGGATGAAAACAAAACCGTCCGCGCAATTCGTTTATTTCAAGACGTTTCCGGCTGGATGCCACATTATACGGAAAGCGGACGCGAAAAACATTATTAACAGTGATGGAAAGGATAGATAGGGATGTTTTTAATTATTCTTTTTATCCTCTTCATCTCTTTTTTCCATGTTAATTTTTTATGATTAAAGCAATTCTTCTCGATATTGAAGGCACGACGACGCCGATCGATTTTGTTCACAAGACGCTTTTTCCGTATGCGAAGGCGAAAATTGACGCTTTTGTCGAAGCGCATTTCGGCGACTTAGCAAACGAGATCGAACAGCTTGAAAAGGAGTATCACAAAGATTTTGCGAATCAGCTTTACGGCAGAGATTTTCGCGCCGACGCGCCTGAAACCGTAGCAAATTATTTGAAATATTTGATCGAAGTTGACCGCAAATCGACGCCTTTGAAAACTATTCAAGGAAAAATCTGGCAAACTGGTTACGAATCGGGCGAGCGGAAAAGTGAAATGTTTGCCGATGTTCCAAAGGCTTTCGAGCGTTGGAAAGCCGAAGGAAAAACGATCGCAATTTTTTCTTCGGGAAGCGTTTTGGCACAGAA
>DAITPE010000453.1:0-4890 GCA_036833775.1 Pyrinomonadaceae bacterium
AACCGTGAACATTTGCGTTCATCGCACCTTTCCATTCGATTTCGGTCGGTTTCTGCAATTTATATTTGCCGATGTAATCGTTCGTCACACGCGTCACGGCTGAAACATTCGAACCGTTGACGGCGGCTTTCATAATTTCGTTCGGCGATGTCATCGAATTTTCGACAAAGATAAAATTTCTGCCGTCGGGCGTGACGCTCAAACTGCTGACCGTATTGCTCGTCATAACTTTCTTAACGAAAGTTGCGATTTTCTGGCGGAAATCGGGATCGAGCGGAACGCTGAAAATCGGAGCATTTCCGCGATCTCCGGCTGTGAAATAAACGGTCGTGTTATCAGGTGAAACCGTCATTTCATCGACCTGCAGATCGAAACCGCGCGTTAATTCAACGGTTTCGCCGCTCTTGCGGTCGTAACGCATAATGCGCCAGCGGTCTGCCTCGAAACCTTCGGTCGCCTGCGAACGGAAAAGAATATATTTGCCGTCCGCCGTATAAACGGGCGAAGCATCGTAGCCGCGATTGTTGACGGTGATGTTTTTTGCTTCGCCGCCGCTTAAAGAAACGGTGTAAATGTCGCTGTTGGTCGAGATTGCTTCTACTTTATCGGGATTTCTCAAAAATGCGATTTCCTTTGAATCGGGCGAAAATGCGTAATCAGTTCCGGTTGCCGCGCCATACGGCGGCGAATCCCAATCGCCTGTCGTAATCTGTCTGGCAGTTCCGCCTTTGTTTGAAACGACAAAAACGTGTGCGCGTTTGCGGTTGCGCCATTCCGTCCAATGCCGATACAAAAGACGGTCGGTAACTTTTGCCTGCACTTTGCTCGATTCGGCTTTTTCGTCTTCCGTTTTGTTGCATTCGTCCGTCGTGCATTCGGGATAAACGTCCGAATTGAAAGCGATCAATTTTCCGTCGGGCGACCAAACGGGATTTGCTGCGCCGGTTGAAATATTCGTGATTTGACCTTTATCGTCGCCGTCGTCTTCCATCACCCAAATTTGACCGCCGGAAGTGTAAGCGATATGTTTGCCGTCGGGAGACCAGCGCGGCGAGCTGCTCGAACGCTTTTCGTTCGTTAATTGCTTTAAATCGCTTCCGTCGAGCGAAACAGTGTAAATCTGCGTCAAAGTGCGGTTCGCTTCTTTGTCCACAACGCCGATCGTAAACGCGATCTTTTTCCCGTCGGGCGATAATTGCGGATCGCCGACGCGTTTTACATTAATAAGTTCGTTGATATTAAAATTCGGCTGTGCGCCCGCAAACGCGAACATTGCCGGAATCAGCAAAAATGCAAAAAGTAGTTTTTTCATATAGTTTTACCGAGAATTTTGATATAGAAAACTGAAAATATTATTGCACATAATTTGGGAAGTTTGAATGTTATCGGCTAAGATGTTTGAAAAACTTATACAAATAAAAAATGAAACATAAATATTTATTTTCCTTTATCTTAACGGCAATTTTCGCGGTTCAGTTTTATGCCCAGCAAGCTACGCCGACACCGCTTTTGTATTCGGATAAAACCATCGAAAATATGGAAAAAATCCAACAATCCGCTTTGTCGAGCAATTATGCTTTGGCGCGCACTTCGTATTTGAGCAACAACATCGGCGCGCGGCTTTCGGGTTCGCCGCAAGCGCAAAGAGCGGTCGAATATGTCGCCGACGAAATGCGTAAACTCGGTTTGGATGTTCAACTGCAAAAGATCAGCGTTCCGCATTGGGGGCGCGGCGAAGAAAAAGGCGAACTGATCGAATTTGAAGGAATGGCGAAAGATTCGGTGCAGAAAATCGTTTTGACCGCGCTCGGCGGAAGCGTTGCGACCGACGAAAACGGTTTGACGGCGGAAGTCGTCGTCGTTGAAAGTTACGACGAACTGAACAAGCTCGGACGCTCGAAAATTGAAGGAAAGATCGTGCTTTTCAACGTAAAATTCGACAAAACGCTTGCCGAATTAAACCAAGCAGGCGCGGCTTACGGGCAAGTCACGCAGTATCGCGGCGGCGGTGCGATCGCAGCGGCAAAGCTCGGTGCAGTCGCGGTTTTGGTGCGTTCGGCTGGCGGTTCGCAAAATCGTCTGGCGCACACGGGACAGATGCGTTATGCCGACGGCGTGAAACAAATTCCGGCGGCGGCAGTTCCGTTTGAAGATGCCGAATTGATCGCAAATCTGGCGAAAACGGGCAAAGTTAAAATGAAAATGCTTTTAACGCCGAAAAAATTTCCCGATGCCGTCAGCTACAACGTCATCGCCGATCTGAAGGGAAGCGAAAAGCCCGACGAGATCGTCGTCGTCGGCGGACATCTCGATTCTTGGGATTTGGGAACGGGCGCGATCGACGATGCGGTTGGTGTCGCAATGGCGATGCAAGTTCCGTATTTGCTGAAAGAATTAAAAATAAAACCGAAACGCACGATTCGCGTCGTCGCGTTTATGAACGAAGAAAACGGATTTGTCGGCGCGACCGAATACGCGAAACAGGCGAATATCGAAAAGCATTTTGCCGCCATCGAAGCCGATCTCGGGGCGAGTCATCCGATCGGGTTTATCTTTGCCGGAAAACGCGAAGCCGTTCCGTTTTTCGCGCCGATCTCGAAAGTTTTAAGTTCACAAGGCGCAGGACAGATCGACGTTCAGCCGAGCGCGAGTTCGGACATCGGCACTTTAACGCAAAAAGGCGTTCCGTCGTTCGGACCTTGGTTCGACACGCGGACATATTTCAATTATCATCACACCGCCGCCGACACTTTCGACAAAGTAATCCCGAAAGAACTCGCCGAAAATGCTGCGGTAATGGCAGTTTTGGCATACGGTCTGGCAAATCTCGAACAACCTTTGCCGCGGTAGAATTTCAAATTTCAGATTCCAGATTTCAGATTCCAGATTTCCGAAAATTTGCATTGGCTAATTTCAAATGCTAACTTTGGATTTACAATTTGAAATTTGGAATTTGAATTTTGGAGTAAAAATTATGAACAGACCGCCGCCGTATTTTCCGCAAAACCAACTTTCGCCGCCGGACGAAAACCGTTACCGCAAATTCAAACTGATTGTTGCGGCTTCGGTTTTGGCACTGATCTTAATCTTGGTCGGCGCAGGCGTGGGAATTTATTATTTGATTCATTGGCTGATGAGCTAAAAAAAATCGGGATTTTGTTTTTTAACAAAATCCCGATTCCTAATTCCTAAATTATCTCAACCTTTTTTCGTTCTCGCTTTCCGCGATCAATTTTTCAAGCCGTCGTTTTCGCGTTTCCGCTTGTTTTGCCGACAAAACCCAATGAGTGATCGTGCGTTTATACCAATTCGCCTGACGCTCGAAAAATTCCCAAGCCTTTTCGTTGGCGCGGAAAGCTCGCAAGAATTCGCCGGAAAACTCTTTCTGCTCAATTTCGTAAGCGTAAATCGCCGATCTGTCTTCCCGACGCTTTTCAAAAGCCGCGATTCCCGCAGGTTTCATCAATCCTTTGGCAGTTAAATCTTCGACCTTTTTGATATTGACCGCGCTCCAATTGCTGTTCGCCTTGCGCGGCGTAAACCGATGCGAATAACTTTCCTTATCGATCGAACGCTTCACGCCGTCGATCCACCCGAAACACAAAGCCTGATCGACCGCTTCGCCCCAAGTCATCGAAGCCTTTCCCGAACCGACCTTATAAAACCCGACCAGCAATTCGGTTTCAATTTCATGATTTTCCTCAAGCCATTCGCGGAAATCGTTTTGTGTCGGGAAAAATTTTGGATTCATTGAACAACTTATACTATTTCGACTAAGAACAAATTAAAATTGTTGGTGATTTAACCTTCAAATTGCAAGACGTTCCAAACTCGAAAACTCCGCCAACTGTAAAAGTTGAATTATAGATATTCAAATAGTTCTTAAGCTTAATTTTCACTGTCATAGCTTGATTTGGCGGTACTTGAATTGCATTCTCAAGAGTTTTAAGCCAACTTTTTTGCCCTTCCCTAATTTCAAAAACCACATCTGCAAGAATTGGAACTACGGAAGCGTATGTTGGTGGTCCGCCAAGTTCCTGCCAAATGTCAATAATGTTAAAACCAATGTTGTAAACGATTACGAGTTCCATGCTGCGATTCACAAAAGTAATGTGAAAAATTGGATCAGTAGATTTTCCAAACAAATCGTTAAATCTGTGTAAGTATTCAATTTCAAGTTTATCGATTGTTAATAAATTGCTATTAGATTCTTCAGTTTTAATCCACCATCTTAATAAACTATCTTCCGCTATCTCTATTTCTTTTTTATAATGATCTAATTTCGTTTCATCATAGGAGAATAAAATTTTACTAATTAAACCTTTATACAAAACTTCTGGGGATAGGATTAATTTACCTAAACTTTTTGCCCTCATCACTTTTGTAGCGATAGTAAACATATTTAAATCGTCATTTGATAATTTGTCAAAGGAAACCATATCAGCTTCGACATCATAAAATCTGTCCAAATCTATCTCCTTAGTAAATACGGTCAATTCATCTGCGGACATTTCCCAAGAACAAAGATTTTCAGCTATCGAAATATTGTCGATCGTGGCAAATCCACCATTCCGACTAAACAATTCTGGATAATAATTAACTCCAATATGCTTGTGTTTAAGCAACAAATTTATTAACTTTGTGTGTCCCCAATGTTCAATTCGAGGTGGATTTTCTGGTTTTACAAGTTCACTTTTGCTTTCTTTAACAACTTGGTCTAACCATTCGGTGTCGAATTTATTCAAATCTTGGGGAGTTATAATAACCCATTTCATAGCATCTGGGTTTTCATTTGCAGCCTCAATGAAAGATTTCTTTATACTATACTTATGTTGTGTTGAAAGAGGACTTGGGTAAAATTTGAATTGAAAAAGAATTTCTTTGACATCG
>DAITPE010000454.1:0-4889 GCA_036833775.1 Pyrinomonadaceae bacterium
AGCCGATAATTACGATAATTTCGTTTCGATCGCGGAAAGCAATTTGAAAGATTAGTTTTGAAACAACGATTGACGCGGATTAGCACAGATTTATTAAGAAATAACAAAAATCTCTTAAAAATAATCCGTGAAAATCTGCGTTAATCGTTGTTCCACAAAAAATTATGAGCAACACACAACCGGCGCGTGGAATGCGCGATTTTTTGCCTGCGGACATTCGCAAACGCGAATACGTCATCGGCGTTATCAAGGAAGTTTATCAGAAATACGGCTTTGAACCGCTCGAAACGCCTTCGGTCGAAAATCTCGAAACCTTGATGGGCAAATACGGCGAAGAAGGCAATCAGCTTATTTTCAAAATCTTAAAACGCGGCGAAAAACTCGACGTTTCCGCAGGCGAAAAAGGTCTTTCCGATCTCGCGCTTCGTTACGATCTGACCGTTCCGCTGGCGCGTGTCGTCGCCAATTACAAAGACAAACTCCCGAAATTTTTCAAACGCTACCAAATCCAACCCGTCTGGCGCGCCGACCGTCCCGCGAGAGGACGTTTCCGCGAATTCTACCAATGCGACGTTGACGCGATCGGCTCAAAATCAATGATCGTCGAAGCCGAATTGATTTCGGCTGTTTGTGAGATTTTGTGGAAATTAGGATTTGAGGATTTCGCTATCAAACTAAATCACAGAAAATTGCTAACAAGTATGCTTGAGTATGCAGATATTCCTGAAGATAAACACATAGATGCTTTAGTAGCTTTGGATAAACTGGAAAAAATTGGAAGTGAGGATGTTGGCAAAGAATTTATTGAGAGAGGTATAAAAGAAGATAGTGGAAATCGACTTCTTAATTTCTTATGGACATTTTTTGAGCGGCGCAGAGTATCAATAAAAGAGGCAAAAGTTGCGGTTCAACAAGTTTGGTCGGAAAATCAAGACAAGACAGAAACTTCCAAACTTAAAGAAATTCATGAATTAAATTACGGCATAATTGAAAAAATTGAAGAAAGTTTAGGTTTTTCAAATAGTGGGCGAAAGGCGATAGTAGAACTAAGACGTATTTTGGAGAATACAAAAGAAACTTTTGGCTGTGGAAAAATAATAATTGATCTGACACTTGCCAGAGGTCTTTCATATTATACAGGTGCGATTTTTGAAATAATTTTAACCGAAGGCGACTTTAAAGGAAGCATCGGCGGCGGCGGGCGTTATGACGGGTTGATCGGGATGTTTGGGAAGGAACAGATTCCGGCTTGCGGGTTCAGTTTGGGTTTGGAACGCATTCTCGTCGTGATGGAAGAACGCGGAATGTTTGACAAACTCGTTGAGGAAGGCAAACTTTCGATCGATTCGGCAGATGTGATGATCGCTTGTTTCGACGAAAATCTGGTCGGCGAATCGCTCAAGCTCGCCGCCGAACTGCGCGAAAAAAACTTGCGCGTTTTGGTCTATCCCGAAGCCAGCCAAAAAGCAAAACCGATGAAATACGCCGAACAGATCAAAGTCCCGTTCGTGTGTTTGCTCAAACAAAACGAAGCTTCCGAAGTCCAAATCTCGCTCAAAAATATGCAGACGAGCGAACAGGAAATTTCGGAAAGAGAAATGATCGCAGAAAGAATTAAAAATTAAAAGACAATGAAAAGCACGAAATTTTTTCTCATCAATTTGATATTTTTGCTTTTAGCAGTAAACGCTTTTTCACAGAACATAAATTACGAAGGCGGTTTTTCGATCGACTTGCCGAACAATAGCCGCAACGGTTACAGCGGAAACGGAACGGCAGGCGGCATCGAAGCTTCTTACCGAGTCGCGGAAATCGCATACAAGATCGGCTATTACGAAAAGCAAGGTTTGCCGATGGCGTTCGTTGACGGCGAACCCGATTCGGAATTGATCGTCAAACATTATTTCAATCAATTTTCCGCTCGAGGCGAAAGAATTTACGCCAAAGACATCAGTTTGCAGGATTTCAAAGGACGCGAATACAAATATAAAACCGACAAATCCGTTTTCCTTTTGCGTCTTTTTAATGTCGATACAAAAGGGCGAATTTACGAGCTGGTTGCCGAAATTCCTTTAAGCAAACAAACTCTCGAAGACACGGCTTTGAAGGCGTTCGATTCGTTTAAATTGCTAAGCGATGAAGTCGTAACAAAAGAATTGGATCGCCGAATCGCAGAAGCAACGCCTTCTGCATTGCCGCAAAATCCTGTCGTTCCGAAAGCAAAAAGCGACGCACAAGACCGTAATTTGAAAGGAAAGATCAAAAGCGTTTTGACCGAAACTGCGCACTATTCGCTGAAAAATTCGCTGCGCCAAAAACACCCGCAATCGGTTGAAGAATTTGACGAAAAGGGAAATTTGCTGAAAACAACGGAATACGATTATCTCGGTTTTCCGTGGAAGATTTACGTTTACGGTTATGTTGCAGGAAAAAGAGTCGCCAAGATCGGAAGCATCGAAAACGAAAACTCGATCGGCGGAATCGCCTTTAACTTTCCGTCGAATTCAAAATTCGACGAGCGTTTTCAAGAAAGCTACGGTCATAAATATTTGGGCGGAAATCTGGTCGAAGAAAGTAAATCTTTCAGCAACGGAGCTTTGTTTTGGCGCGCAAAATACAGCTATTTGAAAAATAAAAGAACGAGCTTGTATTTCGACGGCGGAACAAAACCTTTCAGCAAAGTAGAAACCGTTTACGACGAAAAAGGCAACGAAGTTAAAATGACCGTCTTTGAACCCGAACGACAAAAAATGATCCTGAAAGAGACTTTCAAGGTGGTTTATGCTTCTTTTGATGAAAACGGAAACTGGACACAGCGCGAAATAATGCGCGATTACAGTTTTGAAGGACAAGAAAAATATTTTCCCGAATACGTCGAATATCGAACGATAAAGTATTTCTAGCTGTCACAGATTTCGGGTCGAATAAAAGTTACTTTAAAAACTCAAAAAAAAAAGCTTATTTTCAATTCGATAAAACTCGATTACAAGACAACAAAACTCGATTTCACTGTCTTGTAACTCGATTTCATTGTCTATAAACTCGATTACAAGAGAGTAAAACTCGATTACAAGAAGCCGAAATCGAGTTTCATTGTCTATAAACTCGATTAAAAACATTTTGCGTCGCAATTTGGCAATTAAATAATAATTGTTTAAGTGTCGCTGTCAGTAACGGCTGGTGTCGGTTTCGGTTCTTCCTTCGGTTTGATCGGTTTGGCTTTGTTGTAATTCGTATCAAATTTGTAATTTTTCGATTCTTTGACCTCTTCGATCTGTTCTTTCGTCAAAAATTTTCTGCCTTTTTCGCCGATGTCGTAAAGTCCGATTGCCGCACAATGATTTTCGGTAGGTGGTTTGACGATTTTTACCAGCGCGGGAATGGCGGCTTCGGCATCTTCGCCGATGTCGCCGAGAATCATCGCGGCGTAGCACGAATCTTTTTCAATCTTCAATCTTTCGATCAAAACGGGAACGGCTTTTTGCTTTAACAATTGTTTGAGTTCGGGAGATTTGTCCTCGGTAAATTGTGCGATGCTTCCGATTTTGCTCATCGCTTGTTCTCTGACATCGGAATTTATGTCTTTCACCAAATCGAGCAAATATGGAAATGTATTGACCGCACCGATCGAAGTCAAACCCGGCAGATTTTCGATGGCGGATTTTCTGACTTCGGGATTTTTATGCTTCAACGCTTTATAAATGATCGGCAAAGTTCCGTCTGCACGAAGATTGCTCAAAACCCGCAAAATTGCGAACGGCTCTTTCTCGATTTCGTTTTCGAGAATTGGAAGCAAAGGTTCGCCGATTTTGCCCAGCGCGATTGCCGTCGTTAGATACAAACTGTAATAGCGAGAATCATTTTCTTTTTCGGGCGCGTATTTTTTCGGATTGTAAAGCACATCTAGTAAAAGCGGCGCGGCGGGCAAAGCATTTGCTCCCATCGGCACGAAAACGCGCACGACATTGACGGGATTTAGTTTGCCGTTTTTCAAAAGTTCGGAAAGCGTCGGGATCGCGTCGGAAATATCCGTTCCTTCAAAAGCGTAATCACGCAGCACCATGATCGAAAGCCACGCGACCGTTTTATCTTCGTCTTTGGCTGTTTCGATCAGCGTTTTTACCACGTCTTTTGCTTGAAATGAATTCGCTGAAAGTTTCAGATAAGCCAGCGAAAAGATCGCATAAAGACGATCGTAAACGTCGCCGATCACGGCGTTTCGCAATTTAGTTTCGAGCGGAATATTTCCCGCAGGCGGAATTTTCCACATCGCCGTTTCGACGTGCGTCCAAACTTGATTGTTTTGTTCATCGCGCAAAAGTTTGATGATCAAAGGCAATGAAGCGCGTGCGGCTTGACGAAATTCGCCGAGCCGATAAACGGCGCAAGCACGAATCCATTCGTCACTGTTTCCGGCTCGTTCAACTAAGATTTCAACTTGTTTGTGTTTGTCAGTTGCAGTTTCGAGTTCGGAAATTTGTTCGGGCGTTTCCTTTGCACAAGGTTCGAGTCCCAAATAAGGTTCTCTTTCGACGGTTGCAAGTTTTAAACTCCCGCTGCCGATTCCAACGCCGTCACTAACGCCGACGGATTTTGTAATAGCAGTTGCTTTCTTCTTAGGATTTTTCGCCTTTTTCTGGGCGAAAAGACTTTCGGGAAAAACGATCGCGGAGGTCAGCAGTAAACACAGCGCGAGAAAAATGTGGTTTTGTTTTCGCATAAATTACTCATTTTGTTCTTAAAATTAAAAGGTTATACAACTTTATCGGAAAACTGCTGAAAATTACAAGATTTTTTTTGCACAAGGAAAAAATATCGAAGAAACAAGTTGCCGATTTCAAACGCATTATTGATTTGAACTGCTGTACAAAAAAGTTGAAATTCAATTT
>DAITPE010000455.1:0-4888 GCA_036833775.1 Pyrinomonadaceae bacterium
CTGAAATTCGGAAATAACGGCAGTTTCGGGAAAATAAACATATTCGATCCGATCGCCCGGATTGTATAAATATTCGTTTCCCTTAAAATTCACGATTTCGACAAAAGCCTGATAATTTGCCAATAATTCGTTGATTCCGGCTTTCAAAAGATTATTTTCACAGCCGTGAAATACGGTTTTCTTCTCGAAAACGGTCTGCGGATAAAATCCGTTTCTCGTTTCCCGATCTTTAATCAATAAACCTTGCGGCGGAATCCGGTTGTTTACGCCCCAATAATTTGTCGATTTATATTTTCCTTGTTCGATTTGCCTTCCCATCTTGTTCTCCTTTGTTCAAAAAATATGTATAACCTTAAATATTCTCTGATGTCTAAAATTATGATGCTCCAGATGCTATAAATTATTTCAGAAGGATGCTGTAAGTATCTAATATTCATTTACTTACAACTTCTTTTTTATTCTGCTGAACCATTTCCCAGCCGAATAAATTTGAAGAATCAATTAATTTCCGATTGCCGTTTTTTGTTCTTTTCTAATCGGTAATACTTAACAAAATTTGTGCCGAAAAAAAAGAATTTTCAAGGAATTTTCGCAAATGTTCGCCACTTTACAGACGGAAGTCAAACAAAAGAATAGGATTAGAAAAAAACGATTTTATTTTCATTGCGTGTCGTTTTGAGAAATATCTCACAAACGCCTGAAAATAATATAAAAATATCCGTATTGATTACGAACATATATAAATTATATTAATTACTCAGTGTATCGATTTAATATTTTTTTAGATGTATTTTCGCGTAAAATACGGCGATTTGTATTAATTTCGTCGAATATTTTGGGAACGTCCATTGCAAGCTGATACACGAGAATATCAATAAAATTAATAAATATTTGTTGGAGGCAGATTTTAAATGAGCAACAATTCAACGGTGATTCTTTTGATGAACCGTACATCAAATTCGGACGGAAAATTTATCAGAAATTGGCTTGAAAAAAGCCGTTTTTTGTCGTGCGAAGCGACTGACATTTTCCAAGCGATCGAAACCATTTCGGATTTTACGAATTCGTATAAACCCGAAGTCGTTCTGCTCGAAGTCGATTCGATCAACGACGATCTTCCGATGCTTCAGCAGATTGCCGATTTTACTTCGGGCGAAACCGCGATTCCTTTTATGGCGTTTGCCGAAACGAAGCAAATTTCGGTCAACAACAATTTTTTCAGCGGAAATATTAAACAGCTCGAAACAAGGCTCGATCTGCTTTTTCCCGAACATTTTCATTTTCAAGCAGCGGCTTAAGGAGTTTACGTTTTAGAATTTTTCACTTTTAGAATGAATATTTTTTCCGAAACGTATCTTAATCCCGTTTACAAAAAATCATTTCCCGATCCTTTTGTCTTAAAATTTCGCGGCGAATATTACGCATATTGCACGGATTTATGGCAGGACGGGAAAGTTTTCGGCATTTTAAAATCAAGAGATTTAATAAATTGGACGGAAATCGGCGGTGCGATGAAGCCGCTCGAAAATTCGCCGCCTTTTTATTGGGCACCCGAAATTACATATTCAAACGGCAAATTTTATCTTTATTACAGCGTCGGAAACGAAACGCTGATGGAAATTCGTGTTGCCGTTTCGGAAAAACCCGACGGCGATTTTGTCGATTCGGGCGAACGGCTGACTTTTCAGAATTTTGCGATCGACGCGCACGTTTTTGTTGCCGACGACGGGCAAAAGTATTTCTTTTACGCGACGGATTTTCTGGATTATAAACAAATCGGAACCGGAACCGTCGTCGATAAGATGACGGATTTTTTCACTTTGGAAGGAAATCCACGTCCCGTGACTCGTGCAAAATTCGATTGGCAGGTTTACGACGCAAACCGCATCGAAAAAGGTGGTGTTCGATGGCATACGGTCGAAGGTTCTTTTATTCTCAAGCGAAAAGGAATTTATTACGAAATGTTCAGCGGCGGAAATTGGCAGAATGTTTCCTACGGCGTGAGCTTTGCGACGACCGACGATATTTTGCGCGACGAGGAATGGGAACAATATTCCGACGGCGAAAATACACTTCCGATTCTGCGGACGATTCCCGAAAAAGTAATCGGTCCCGGACATAATTCCGCCGTTCGCGGTTTGAACAATCGTGAAATTTACTGTGTTTATCACCGTTGGACGGAAAACGGCAGAGTTTTGGCGATCGATCGGATGGATTTTACGGGCGGCAATCGAATGTTTATTAAAGGCGCGACGACAACCGCGCAGCCGAAACCTTTTCAGCCTGAAATTCTGGATTTTTTCGATGAATTAAATAACGAAAATTGGCACGTCGATGTCGGAAGCTGGAAAACTGAAAATAACGAATTGATTTCCGATTCAAATGGATTTTCCGAGATCGTCTGCCGCAAAAAGTCGAACAGTTTTCTGCTCGAAACGAGTTTTCGATTGATTGAAAATGCAGACGGCAATTTCGGCGTTTCGTTGCGCGACGATGCGCGTGAAAGTTTGCGATTTTCATTTTTGCCGAACGAATCTAAATTTCGCGTCGAACACAGCGAAAACGGAGTATTGAAATCGCAGGAATTCGCGCTTTCCGATAATTTCGAGTTGAATTCAATTCAGCTTTTGCAGATCCAAGTCGATCATTTTTTCATCCAAATAAAGTTAAATAATTTAATAATTTTTCAGATTTACACGGAAATTCAACCGAATCATTTTGCATTATTTTCGCAAAATCGCAACACGGCTTTTTCCGGTTTGGCTTTGACATTCGGGTTTGAAAATTTGTTCGAGATCGAAGATTTAGGCTTTCGCGGCTGGCAAAGGAAGTCCGGCGAAGGTCTGATAAATATTCAAAATAAAAATTTGGTTTTGACCGAAAAATCGGGCGAAAAGGCGATTTTGCAGAAGGATTTTCATTTCCAGAATTACGAATTTGCTTTAAATTTGTGCATTTTAGAAACGTTCGGTGAAGATTTCAAATTCGGATTTATTTTGAGCGTTGACGACAAAAAGATCGCGCAAACGATTTGGATTTCGAAGCTGAAAAACGATTGGGTTTTGAATATCGAAGACAATAATAAGATCAATTATTTCCTTTTGCCCGACAGTTTTACGATGAACACATTTCATCAATTCAGATTCGTAAAATCCGAAAACAAAATGCAGATCAGTATGGAAGCCGAAGAAATCTGGACGATCGACATCGCGGAAAATGCTTCGACGTTGAATATTTTTGCGCAAAATTCTATCGTCGCAATCGATATGATCCGCGTGACGGCTTTGTAAATTAATTGCATCTTGAGTTAGTTTTCTCACGTCATACATTTAATTCGGAAAAACTTTTTCCGCACGAAGGTTGAAAATAAATAATTAAATTGTAGGATTTAGAAGTCAGAAATCCTTCCTGATTTTCAATCAAACCCTATTAAAAGTTGAGGAAACTTTCCTTTGAAAACAACGGATATTTATAACTCTGCCGCCGAAGATTTTTTATGGGCGGGCGGAATCGAAAATACATTTGTGCCGCAGGTTCGTCCCGGTCATCGCGCTCTTGATGAATACGAATTGATGGGACATTACGAACATTGGCGCGAAGATTTGCACTTGGCGAAGGAACTCGGGCTGAAAGCTCTACGCTGGGGCGTGCCTTGGTATAAGGTCGAACCCGAACCGAACAAATTCGATTGGTCTTGGACGGATCAGGTGATTCCGTATCTGGTTCAAGAAGTCGGAGTTTTGCCGATCATCGATCTGATGCATTACGGCTGTCCGTTTTGGTTGAAACGCGAATTTGCAAACAAAGATTATCCCAAATTTATTGCGCGTTATGCGGCGGCTTTTGCAAATCGTTATAAAGATTTGATCAGTTGGTACACGCCTTTGAACGAGCCGATCATCAATTCGCTGATGTGCGGAATGCGCGCGGCTTGGGCACCGTATTTGAAGGGCGAAAAAGGTTATCTCAAGATAATGATCAATCTTGCGAAAGGCATCGTGCGGACGGTCGATGCGATCAAGGAAATACAGCCCGATTCGGTGATGGTTCACGTCGAAGCGACCGGATTAACGCGCGCGATTCGTGAAGATTTAGCCGCGCTTGCGACCGAAGAAAAGTTTCGCGGCTATCTTTGCTACGATCTGATTTCGGGAAGATTGACGCACGATCATCTGCTTTATTCGTGGCTCGTCCGCAACGGCGTTTCGCCCGACGATCTGCGCGAACTGCAAAATAATAAAATAGATTTGGACGTAATCGGGATGAATTTTTACCCGCAATGGTCAACCAAACTTTTATATCTCGACAATCGCGGGCGCATCGCTTTTCGTGAAACCGAACCCGAAGGCGACGGTTTTGCCGAGCTGATTACCGATTACTACGACCGTTACGACGTACCGATTATGATTACGGAAACGAGCGCGGTCGGCAATGATGAAATTCGTCAAAAATGGCTGAAATCCTCGGTTTCGATGATTAAAAATTTGCGCGAAAAGAGCGTTCCCGTGATCGGTTACACTTGGTTTCCGCTTTTCACGATGATTGATTGGCGTTATCGTTTTTCGGACGAGCCGCTCGAAAATTTCTATCTCGAACTCGGGATGTATAAACTGAATCGTGAAACGAACGGCAAACGCTGGCTCGAAACGCCGATCGTCGAGCAAATGAAAGATTATATAAAGAATTCAGAGGTCTGCGTCGGAGATTTACAATTGCAGACGGTGGCAATTTGAAAGACTTAAATTTCAAAATAATTGACGGAAACACGTAATTTTCAAGTTTTATCAGCCAAAATTACATCAATTTATGAAAATTCACGTCAATCCGTGAAAAATCACGTCAAGTAACAAAAATATCCATCAATTTGGATAAAATTGCGTCAATCCGA
>DAITPE010000456.1:0-4871 GCA_036833775.1 Pyrinomonadaceae bacterium
TTTTATTTGCTTCGTTTTTGTCGGAAATATCAATTCTGATGCTGATTTTTGTACCTTTTCCCAATGCGGAAGTTATTTTATGCGTTCCGCCCAAAATCTTGATTCTTTCAGCCATTCCGAACAGACCGAAACCGCCTTTTTTGTTTGAATTCAAGTTTCTATTCGCCGAAAAACCGCGTCCGTCATCGCTGATTTTGATGCTTACGAGATTTTCTGTTCGTTCAATTTTTATTTCGACATTTTCGGCTTCGGCGTGTTTGATAATGTTGTTCAAACTTTCCTGAATGACGCGGTAAATACTCATTTCTTCTTCGCTCGAAAAGATTTTGTCGATGTTTTCAATCTCGGCTTTTATCTTTAGATTCGTATTTTCAGCCGTTTTATTGAAGAGCGACCTTAAAGCTTTCGTCAAACCGAGCCGATCGAGCAAATACGGGCGCAAATTGTAGGAAATTTCACGCACTTCGTTGATCGCTTCGACGGATTGTTCGGTAATTTGGTCAAATTGTTCCTGCGCTTTTTCGACGTTTTCGGTGTTTTGACGCGCAAAAACGGCGCGGTTTTTGATCATCGCGAGCGTTTGCCCGAGTGAGTCGTGCAATTCGGCGGCAACGCGGCGGCGTTCGGTTTCGTGTGCGGCGATCAAACGGCGTGAAAATTCTTCCTGCGCGGCGTGTTTGCGTTTGATTTCTTGAAGTCTGCGCCGATAAATCCAATAAATAAAAATTGCGATTGCAAAGCTCGCCAAAATAAAAAACCACCAAGTTCGATAAAACGCGGGATAAACGGTAATTTTGATGCTTGCGCCTTGTTCGTTCCAGACGTTATCGCTGTTGGCAGCAATTACGCGAAACGTATAATCGCCCGGCGGAAGGTGCGGAAAATAAGCCGTTCGGCGTTCGCCCGCTTCCGTCCAATCTTTGTCCAAACCTTCCAAAATATAGCGAAAACGAATTTGTTCGGGTTTGATAAAACTCAGTCCCGTATAGTTGATTTCGAGATTTTCCTGACCGGGAACGACCTTTATTTCGTTGTTTGAAAATGCGATTTTTTGACTGTCAATCCGTGAATCTTCGATCACAACCGGCGGCGGAAGCAGATTCAGTCTGACACGTTCGGGATTGAGAATCGCCACGCCGTCCTGCGTCGGAAACCAAAGCTGTCCGTCTTTCGTTTTGATTCCGGCGGGCTGTCCGCCGCCGTTGGCTTCGGTGTTGAGCATTCCGTCTTTTTTGCCGAAAAGCGTCGAAGGAACGCTTTGTCTTTTTCCTTCGGCAAATTCTTCCAAATGCGTGCGGCTGACGCGGTAAATTCCCTGATTGCTGGTGATCCAAAAAATTTTGCCGCCATCTTCGAGAATTTGAAACGCACCGTTGCTCGAAAGTCCGTTTGCGGTCGTGAAATTGGTAAACTTGCCATCTTTAAAACGCGAAATTCCGCTGTCGTAAGTTCCGATCCAGAGCGTTTCGTTTTCGTCTTTGTAAATTGCGCGAACGTGATTTCCCGAAAGCCCTTCAGTTTCCGTGTAATTTGTAAATTTACCGTCTTTGTAGAGCGAAATTCCGCTGTAAGTTCCGAGCCAAAACGAACCGTCTGCATTTTCAAGAATCGTTTTTACGCTGTCTCCGGGCAAACCTTCGGCGGTCGTGAAAGTTGTCGTCGTAACGCTGTCGTATTTGTAAAGTCCCGAATTCGTGGCAAACCACAAATTGCCGTCGCGGTCTTGATGAATGTCATTTACCCACAATTGATAAGTTTCTTTTTTCAAATATCCGTTGTAGTCGGTAAAAATACCGTTTTCATAAAGCACGACACCATTTAAACTGCCGATCCACAAACGTCCGTCCTTATCTTCCAAAAGCGATTGAACGTCAATGTATTTCAAACCGTCGGCGCGTTTATAATTCGTGATTTTTCCGTCTTGAAGATAGCCGAGCGCGCCGTGCGAACCGATCCAAAACGCGCCGCTGCGGTCTTCGAGAATCGCATACACGTTTTTTTCGGCAAGTCCTTGTTCGACCGACAGCGGTGTGATGATCGGCTCGAAAACTTGGTAAATACCTTTATCATCAGTAGTTATCCAGAGCGTTCCTTCGCGGTCCTTGAAAATATTTCTGATAAAACGCGACGGCAAGCCGTTTTCGGGTGTGTAGCAGGTAAATTTATTCTCGTTCAAACGGCAAGCACCGTCGCGCTGTGTTGCCAGCCAAATGTTTCCATCGCGGTCTTCGCCGATGTCGTGAACCAAACTAATCGGCATATTTTCGGCTTTAATTTCGCTCACGATTCCGTTTGAAAACCTGTATAATCTGCCGGCTTTGAAGCCTTTGAAATATTCATTGAAAGAAATCCAAAGGTCGCCTTTTGAGTCTTCCAACAGTTTTGTCGAAAGAAAAATATTCGCTTCGGATTGAATCAAATTCTTCAATTCTTCGGACAGTTCGTAAACACTTTTTTGTCCGTCTTTTTCGACGCTTAGTTCTGAATTGAAAAGCCTCCAAAATCTTCCCGAACGGGAATTGAGATATTTGTATTTAAAGACTTCGTTGACTTTTAACGCCGGAAGGAAACGTTCGCCGTCAAACTTGGCGGAACCGACATTTGTTATCGCTGTATAAGAGCCGTCGGCTTCTTTGATTAATTCCAAAACTTGATTTGAAGGAAGTCCGTCGGCGGTCGTAAAAGTGCGAAATACACCGTTGCGGTAACGAACAATGCCTTGGTCTTCGGTCGAAACCCAGAGCGTATCATCAGTATCGGCAAAAAGATTGATAAAACGATTGCTCGGCAGCTCTTTTGTGTTCGATTTATTGAAAACCGTAAACCGAACGCCGTCAAAACGCGCCAAACCGTCGAGCGTTGTCAGCCAAATATAGCCGTCGGAAGTCTGCAAAATCTTACGAACCGAATTTTGAGGTAAGCCGTTGTCGGTCGTCCACGAATCAAAGCGGTATTGCGCCGAAACCGAAAGATTCAGCGTGAAGACGGAGAAAAACAAAATTAAAGCTGTCCGCAAGTAGATTCAATTTTCGCCGATTTACGTTTTTCCTGAAAATGTAAATCTAACAAACTTAATTGTTTATAGAAATGTCGGCGAATTATTAGATTAAAAAAATAAAGTGAATCAATAATAATAAAAGCGGATAAATTTGTAAATAAAATAGTTTCGGCAAAAATTCATTCGGTAGGCAAACGCGAAGTTTCGGAGGTTTTTTCCCGCTCGTCAATCTTCTTTTTTTCGTCCGCTACTTTCTTTGCTTTTATTAACGAAAGCGACAATTCGCGCAATTGATCGGTTTGACGCAAACGCTTCGTAATTGCTTCGCTGGACATATCAATTTTCTTCATTTTTCATCCTATCAATATCAATCAAATCCTTTGCTCTGCCCGCGAGTTCTTTCATTTTTATCAAACCTTCACGCGAAACGATCCACAAATCCATATTTTGCCAAATCAATTTCTCGCGGGTTTCCCAAACGTCTTCAACGAACGGTGTAACGAGCAGAAAATCGAGCGGCAAAACTTCGCCGTCATCGTCGATTTTTGAAACACGGCGAATTTCAACCGCGCGTTCCTTAAACGAAATATCGAGTCCGTGAATGTCGTAACCATATTTCGCCGCTAATTCAAACGCTTTTTCTAAAGATTCGGCACGAATCAAAATATCAATATCAAACGTCGCCCGCGCAAACCCGTGAATCGTCAACGCCAGCCCGCCGCAAACCGCGTATTCAATATCGTTTGCGTTCAAAACTGAAATCAATTGTGACAATTCTTCTAAAAGTGTCGCCATTATTTAATCTCCGAAAGTTTTTTGAGGTCGCTTCGGAAAGCCAAAATTCCCCAAATTATAAACGCGATGCCGACCGTCGAAACGAAAACAGTGAGCCAATTAAAACCGAGCGCGATTATTTTTTGCGGGTTGATAATAAACCCCGAAAGCAAAAACAAACCCCAGATAACACGGCTGAAAAATCTGATATATGTGTTCGATTTTAACTGTTTTCGCCATTCGTTTTCGTCGATTTTTTTCAAATCTTCGTCCGCCATCCGCCAAAGCTTTCGCCTTTGCAGATAGATCGGCGAAAAGGCGATTGCGAGAGTTGTCAAAACAATAATTATTGTAAATTGATTGAACATAATTGTTTTCAAATTTATTTTTTTAAGAGAAACTTCTGAATAAATTATTGTCTAAATAGAATTTGGTATTAACAATCTTCAAATTGGCATCGGGATTAACGCCGTTAGAACCTACGATAATTGCTTTTCCGTTAATGTTCAAAGCAATCCATTCTTTACTTAATTCAATTATATCGATCGAAAGTTCTTCAACCGAATTATGTTCAAAGTAATAAATATTTGACAGATTTTCATCTCTTTCATAGTCGTAACCTTCTTTCTGAAAGATGCTTTTACCTTCTTTTAACTCAATGTCGCCTGACGATAAAAGAACAGCGGCTTCAAAATTAGGTTTTGCGTCCAATAATTTTTCAAGTTCCTTTGTTCTCAACAAAGATTTGTCGGTTTTGAAACTCACAACAAATTCCCAAATATTGTCGGCAACCCTGTAAATATTGTATTTAGCCGAAACAATGTGAAATTCTTCAGTTCCAAATTTAGAGTGATTTATTTCAAAAACGCTTTCTTTACTCGCAGACATTTTATTTTACGGGTTTCAATATTAATTTTATCGAATTGTTCAATTCGTCTTTGCTGAAACTCAACCATCCCGAAAAGCCTTGATTTTCGCTGCTGTTGTTTGAAGCGGCAAATTCATACTCGAATTCTTCGTTAATTTCAAGAAAAAATGAGCCGTCTTCTTTCGTCATTGTTGAAAGTCTGTACCTATCGCCAAAACTCTTGATTCGAGA
>DAITPE010000457.1:0-4867 GCA_036833775.1 Pyrinomonadaceae bacterium
CGGCGCATCGCGGCGTCGATTCAACGCTCGGAATTGCGGGGAAAACGGGTTCGTGTATCGGAAAAGGTTCGTGGCTCGGACTTTTCGCATCGGTTGCGCCGGTTCAAAATCCGAAATACGCGGTCGTCGTTATTACACGCGGACAAGCCGAACGCGGAAAATATGCGGCGGCAGTTGCCGGACAAGTTTACAATGCGCTGAGTCCGCGTCTTTTGGAAAACGGAAACCGCAATAATCTTGCATTAATTCCTTACAATATGAAGCCGAAAACGCAGATCAATCCGAAAGCGGCGGCAAAGATCGAAGATGAGGATGAAGACGAAAATTCCGCCGAAGAAACTAATACGGAAGAAGAAAAAATCATCGTCAAACAAGCTCCGCCGAAGGTAATCGAAAAGAAACAGCAAAAGACGGAAAATAATTTTCCGCCGGTTGTGATCGAAGTAAAAAGATCGAACGGCGAGTTTACCAGACCGCGAATCGTTAATAATAAATAACTTAAAATCAATATTTACTGAAAAAGCATTGAATAATCTTATAGTTTCGTGAGATAATTCAATGCTTTTTTATGCAAAAAATTCGGTTGTTTTGCTTGACACATCGGCGGAACTTACGTGATTATTGAGTTTTCTGTTTTGCGGCAGAACTTTCTTTTTCCGTAATTAAGCGATTAACAATAATTTAACGCCGGTCACGTAAAAATAGCTTGCCTGATTTTGAAATTCTTGCAACTTATTTTTTTTCGGAAACATCAGAATAAACGCAAAACGCTTGAAACTGTCAGGAGTTTCGGCTTTGGGGAAAATAATAGTTTTATAACAGCTTTGGAGGAAATATTTAATGAAATCAGTTTTTAGGTTCTCAGTTATCGGAGTTTTGACACTGGCATTTGCCGGTGCCGCATTTGCCCAAGATCCGTGCGCTGATTCGGACGCATATACAGCAAAATATACGGAATTTACGACGCTTTATCCGAAAACAGATATTGAAAGCCGTAAAGCGGCAGTTAAAGTTGCAAAGGAATATATCGAAAAATGGGGAAAATGCCCTGATCTTAAACAGCAAGTCGATTATTTCAACAATTACGTTCCGACTGCGGAAAAAAATATCAAAGATATTGAAGAGGGAATAATAAAAAAGCAACTTTACGTACGCTTTGACAATGGTTTAAAAGCCAAAAATTGGGACGACGTTTATGCCAGCGGTAAAGAAATCTTGGCACGTAAAGACACAACGGCTGAAGATAAACTTAACATTACAATTTTGTTCGGTTCGATCGGCTTTGACGAAGCCAGAAACAATAACGATAAATATAATGCCGAAACAATTAAATATGCCGAAGAAGCGTTAAAAATGATCGATAGCGGTGTGACATCTAAAGACTACGGCATCGGTATTATTTATAAATCGAAGGCTTTTGATACGCCTGAAAAAGCAAAAGCAAATGCGATCGGCTGGTTAAATTATAATATTGCTTTCTTGAAAGCTAACCGTGCGCCGAAGGATTTGAAAGGTGCGCTTCCTTATCTTTACAAAGTGACGCAGACCAATTCGGCACCGAAAAGCTATCCGAATGTTTATCTGTTGCTCGGAGATTGGTATTTGGCTGAAACGCAAAGAATCGATAAAGAACGCGTAGCGGCGATCGAAGCTAATAATAAAGAAGACAACGATCAAACAAAAGCGATGTATGCTCTGCAAAAGGGTTATGCAGACCGCACCATCGATGCTTACGCTCGTGCGTATAATCTTTATACCGCGCCTGCCGACAAAGCCGCGAAGGACGAAGTTTACGATACGGTTAAAGAATTGTATAAATTCCGTAACAATAATAAAGAAACCGGTTTAGATTCATTTATCTCAAGCGTTAAAGCAAAACCGATTCCCGATCCGTCATCGGCGGTAACTCCGGTGGTCGAAGCGGCTCCGGCTGAAACGACCACGACCGGAAAAGCCCCGACACCGTCAACGACAACGCCGGATGCAACTACCAATAAACCTGCAACGACGAAACCTGCGACGGCAAAACCTGCAACAACCACAGGAACCAAACCTGCCGCAAGCACAACGAAAACGCCTGCGACAAATACTGCGGCGACAACCGCAACTCCGGCGAAGAAACCTGCTCCGAAAAAGAAAGGAACTCGCTAAAGAACTTGAGGTAAAAACCTAAAAACCGAGTCGGACATTTGAAATTTCAGATGTCCGACTTTCCTTTTTTCGGCGAGTTCCTTAAAATTAGCCGTAATGTCGCAAAATATTGCCAAACTCGAAAATATTCTCGGCTACAAATTCCAAAATCTGTCGTTGCTCGAACGCGCCGTGACGCACCGTTCGTGGGCTTATGAATTTATTACTGACGGCAATGAGGAAAAGATACGCGAACAGCAAAACGAATCGCTCGAATTCGTCGGCGATTCCGTTCTCGGTTTGGCAATAGCCGAACAGCTTTATTTGCGAAATCCGAAATCGAGCGAAGGCGATCTGACTTTGATGAAACATCATCTTGTCAGCACGAACACGCTCGCAAAACTCGCGCAGGATTTCAATCTCGGAGATTTTATCCGCGTCGGTCGCGGCGAAGAAAAAACCGGCGGCAGACGCAAACAAGCACTACTTGCAGACGCGCTCGAAGCAATCATCGGCGCGATTTTCTTTGACAGCGGCTATATTTCGGCACGCGCTTTCGTTTCCCGAATCTTTATCGAAGAGTTGAAAACCGCAACGCCGAAAACTTCGATCGATTACAAAACGCTTTTGCAGGAAACTTTGCAGGCGGAAAAACTCGCCGCGCCTGCTTACAGTGTTATTAAAACCGAAGGTCCTCCGCACAACCGCACGTTTTTCGTCGAAGCCGTCTGGGAAAACGGAAAAGTCCACGGACAAGGAAATTCGATCAAATCGGCGGAAATGATGGCGGCAAACGAAGCTTTAAAAATGCTCGAAACGCTGAAAACGGCGAAACGCTAAGCGCAAATTTTGCGTATAAAGAAAACGATTATTTTTTATGAGTAAAGAAGAAACAGAAATCAAAAAAACCGAAGAGCCGAAACCGACCGGACCGCCGAAAAGCATTTTCCGCGAATATTTCGAGTCGCTCGTCGTCACGCTCGTCATGGCACTTTTCGGAATGACTTTTATCATTCAAGCCGTCACCGTTCCGACCGGCTCGATGCAAAACACGATTCTCATCGGCGATTATTTATTGGTCAATAAATTTATCTTCGCGCCCGGCGGAAAACCCGTTCCGTTTCTGCCGCAAAAGGAAATCGAACAAGGCGACATCATTGTTTTCAAATTTCCCGGCTTTCCGGCTGAGTTAAATAAATCGAAACGCGACATCCAAGCCGCCGGAGTTCCGTATCAAACAAATTTTGTCAAACGCGTGATCGGCTTGCCCGGTCAAAAGATCGAAATCAAAGGCAACGACGTTTACATCAACGACAAAATTTTACCCGAACATAAAATCATCGGAGACTCGGATGATGACGAATCGGCACTTGAAACCAAGGAAATAAGTCCGCGCCAGCCCGATGAAAAATATGACGTTTATTATTCGGAACAAGCGATCAAAGGTTTGGCAAGACAAGATGCAACTTATGCGGGATTAGGAAATCCTTTTATCGTTCCCGAAAACAGCTATTTCGTGATGGGCGACAGCCGAAACCGCAGTTTGGACAGCCGTTATTGGGGCGTTGTCAGCCGTGATTTAATTATCGGTCGGGCAATGTTCGTTTATTGGTCGTGCGATCGCGGCGCAAGCAACGGAAGTATGCTCGGCTGTATCACACATCCGCGTTTCGATCGCATCGGAAAGGTTATAAAATAAGTTCAGAAACAACGATTAACGCAGATTCACACGGATTAATGAATAAATAAACATCCGTGAAAATCTGCGTTAATCGTTGTTCCAAACAAAATAATGAAGATCAATTTTAGTGATGAAGTAAAATCCGCGCTCGAAAACAAACTGCCCGTCGTTGCGCTCGAATCGACCGTGATCGCCCACGGTTTACCGTTTCCGCACAATCTTGAAACAGCGCAGAAACTCGAAAAAACCGTCCGCGAAAACGGTGCAATACCCGCGACGATCGCGGTTTTCGACGGCGAATTTCACGTCGGTTTGAACGAAAAACAGATCGAATTTCTCGCAACCGAAAAAAATATCCGCAAAATTTCGCGCCGCGATCTGCCGATCGTCACAGCTAAAAAAATGAATTGCGCGACGACCGTTGCGACGACAACTTACATCGCGCACAAAACCGGAATCAAAGTTTTTTCGACCGGCGGCATCGGCGGCGTTCATCGCGGATTTTCGGCTGACGTTTCGGCAGATTTGCCCGAACTCGCCCAAACTCCGATCACGGTCGTCTGTTCTGGCGCGAAGATCGTGCTTGATTTGCCGCGCACACGCGAATGGCTCGAAACTCACGGCGTTTCGGTTTTGGGTTGGAATTGCGACGAGCTTCCCGCATTTTATTCGCGCAGAAGCGGTTTGCTCGTTGACGAAAAGGTTGAAACGGCGCAAGAAGTTGCCGAAATTGCACGTTCGCGTGATGAATTGAAACTAAACAATTCGATTCTTTTAACTGTTCCCGTTCCCAAAAGATTCGAGATCGATTCTGACGAATTGGAAGAAATTCTCGTCCAAGCATTGAGATTAGCCGATGAAAAAAACATTCGTGGAAAAGAAATTACACCGTTTCTTTTGTCGCAAATGTCGGAAAAAAGCGCGGGAAAAACTCTCGCGGCAAATATTGCTCTGCTTGAAAACAACGCGAAGATCGCCGCCGAAGTTGCGGTCGAATTAGCGAAGTAATTGCCGCGAAAAGGCACAAAAGACGCAAAAAATAGAAACAATAATTTT
>DAITPE010000458.1:0-4863 GCA_036833775.1 Pyrinomonadaceae bacterium
CGACGAATTGCGGATCAAACTCAGCCGTGAAGAATTGGTTGAAAGAATGATGCGGATTCTGCCCGAAGACGGCATTGCGGATATTTTTTCGGGCGTGACCTTAGCGCGTTCGGCGAAATTGACCGATCAAATTCACAGCGTCTTCGAGCCGGCTTTTTGCGTGATCGCGCAGGGAAGTAAACAAGTGCTTTTGGGCGAAGAAGAATTTCGTTACGATTCGGGACATTATCTGATCTCGTCGATCGAATTGCCGATCGTCAGCCACGTTCTCGAAGCATCGGAAGAAAAACCTTATCTGAGCTGCCGTTTAACTTTGGACGCTTCGCTCGTGACTTCCGTATTGATGGAATCGGGCATCGCGCCCGGCAAAAGCGGCGAGAATGTAAAGGCAATGAATGTCAGTTCGATCGACGCGGATTTGCTCGACGCGGTCGTGCGATTGATTCGTCTTTACGATTCGCCCGAAGAAGGGAAAATTCTCGCGCCGCTGATTATGAAGGAAATAGTTTTCCGTCTTTTGAAAGGCGAACAAGGTTCACGGCTCGGGCATTTACTTCCCGCGAGCGGCGACACGCGCCGCATCTCGAAAGCAGTTCAACAACTTCGTGAAAACATCGGCGAACCGCTGAGAATCGAAAACATCGCCCGTGAACTCGGGATGAGCGTTTCGGGTTTTCACCATCATTTCAAATCCGTGACGGCGATGAGTCCTTTGCAGTTTCAAAAACAGATTCGCTTGCAGGAAGCGCGGCGTTTGATGCTCGGCGAAGATTTGGACGCGGCAAGCGCAGGTTTTCGCGTCGGCTACGAAGACCCTTCATACTTCAGCCGCGATTACAAAAAACTCTTCGGCGCACCGCCGCAACGCGATATTGCCAAACTGCGCGGAAACTCGACGCTTTAAGGCAAAAATAAAAAGAACTGCTGAAATAATTGATAGTTGATAATGAATAATTGATAAATATTTGCTTTATCTATCAATTATCAAATCTCGATATTCAATATTTCAGCATTTCTTAACAAATTTTAAGTATTTCCGATTGCTTTCAGACTATTTCTTAAAGATTGACGAGCATTTCTCGATCATTGATGAGCATTTCTCAATCGTAACTGTCCATTTCTCAAACATTAACGACCATTTCTTAACCATTGATAAGCATTTCTCAACTACAAATGCCCATTTCTTAAGTTAAAACATCTATTTCTTTACCCTAAAAGTCCATTTCTCAACCGCAAATGTCTATTTCTTAAGATGAAGCGAGCATTTCTCAATCATAAATGCCTATTTCTCAATCACAAACATCTATTTCTTAACTGCAAATGTCCATTTCTTGAGATGAAAATACCATTTCTTGAGATGAGAAATGCATTTCTTCATAATCAAAAGCTACGCGGTCAGAATAATTGATTTCCGAATAACCGAAAGACTTTATTCCGCTTTATCTATCAACTATCAACTATCAGCTATCAACTATTCCGAAGAGTTTGACCGTCAATTCTAATAATAATCGACCGTTTTTCGTTATCGCGGAACTTCGACTGTTTTGATGATGTCGGAAATCACGGCATCGGTCGTTGCGCCGTCGAGTTCGGCTTCGGCGCGTAACGCAAGACGATGACGGAGAACGGGAAGCGCAACGTCGCGCACGTCGTCGGGCGTTGCAAAATCGCGTTCGCGGATCGCGGCGAGTGCTTTTGAACAAAGCAGAAGCGCGACCGACGCGCGCGGACTTGCGCCGTAAAGAATCGTCGGATGCGTGCGCGTTTTATGCACGATGTCAACGATATATTTCTGCACACCGGCTTCGGTTCGCATCGCTAAAATCTCGTTGCGGCAGTTTTGGATCATATCTTTGTCGGGCAAAGTCTGCACGTCAACCGCTTCCAATTGGCGCGAATTAAAGCCTTCGTCCCAACGCGAAACGATCTCCAATTCGGCTTCGATCGGCGGGTAATCGATCAGAATTTTCAGCAAAAATCTATCTAACTGCGCTTCGGGCAAAGGATAAGTTCCTTCGTATTCGATCGGGTTTTCCGTCGCCAAAACGGTGAAAAGCGGCGAGAGTTTATAACGCTTTCCGTCGATCGTCGTTTGACGTTCTTCCATCGCTTCGAGAAGCGCGGCTTGCGTTTTCGGCGGTGTTCGATTTATTTCGTCAGCAAGCAAAATATCCGTAAAGATCGGACCGGGACGAAGCGCAAATTCCGAATTCTGCATATTGAAAACATTCGTTCCCGTAATGTCAGACGGCATCAGATCGGGCGTAAACTGGATGCGCGAAAACCGTGCGCCGATGATTCGCGCCAGAGTTTTCACGGTTAAAGTCTTTGCCGTTCCCGGCACGCCTTCGAGCAAAGCGTGTCCGCCCGCGAGAATCGCCACGATGATCTGTTCGATCACTTCTTCCTGCCCGACAATCACTTTGCCGAGTTCGTTTTTAATATGTGCAATCGTTGATGGAGTGTAATTTAACATTATTTGATTCGATAGCCGCAAAAAAGCGCAAAAATATCAAAATTTTTTTCGTGTCTTTTGTGCATTTTCGCGGCGATTTCAATAAATTCTAAATAAAATCGTAAAGCGTTTTCAATGCCAACAAAATAACCGTTGAAATAAAGATTCGCTTGAGCCAAACGTCGCTCATCTTTGTTACAACGTGTGCGCCGATGTATGCGCCGACGAACATTGTGACGGCTAAGATCGCGCCGATCTTGTAATCGACCAAGCCTTGCCACATAAAGATCGCCGATGCGACGAGTGACGAAAAAACATTGATAAGTTTAGTCGATGCAACGGACTCCGTAAAGGTCATCCCGAAAAATGCGACCAAAACCGCCGTCAGCATCGTGACGTATCCGCCGCTGTAAAGTCCGCCGTAAATGCCGAGCGCGAAAGTTAAAATATATGTCAAAACGGTTGCGCCGCGCGAAATTTCCGCCGCTTTTGCAATTCCCGAATCGCGTTTGACGAGCGTAAAGATCGTCACGCAAATCATCGCGATTGAAACGAGCAGTTTGATATTCGCGGGCGTAATGTAAACAACCAAAATCGCGCCGAGCGCAGACGAAACGAGCGTTATCAAGATCAAAGGCGAAACTTTCTTTTTGTCAATGACGTTTCCGCGCAAAAACGGAATCGTCGCGCCGATGCTCATAAACGTCAGCCCGAACATATTCGTCGCCACCGCAACTTTCGAATCGATGCCGAATTGAAACATCACGGGAACCGTCACCAGCGAATTACTGCCCGTCACCACGCCGACCGCACTCGTGATAAAGAACAAAACAATTAAAATAATGAGCGACGAAATCGACATTTTTTATGATTGGAACGCAAGCGGCTCGCTTGCAATACGTTCGCAAGAACGTGAACGCAATTTTAGAATTTCAAAACTTGAGTCATTTATCTTTTGTTCGCGCTTACGCGCTCAATGCAAGCGAGCCGCTTGCGTTCCGGTTTAAACGACGTTTCTTTGCCGTTTTTGTCTTTGCAAACCTAATTTTTCTTCAAATTCGCGTAAACGCGCCGCGAGCTTTGTAACTTCGGTTTTGTTCGTGCGTTCGCCGTGAATGATTTCTTCGCATTTGAACATCACATCTTCCACGTCGTTGCGGTCTAATTTCGTGCGTTCGGCGATCAAATTCGCCAATTCTTTGCGCGTCACGGTGAAATTATCGACACCGAACGAACGCGCAACACGGCGGCGGAAATCGTTGTAAATATTTTCGAGCGCGAGATCGAAAGCCTTCGTGCGCTGCTGCAATTCCGCCATCGCCGAAACGTATTCGAGCTTTGAAAGCCTGTCTTCTTCCTTTTCGGGAACCGGACGCGCAAAACGGATGCTTTGCGAAATGAACAACAGCAAGACAAGCAAAGCGACCTGAATAAAGATCGAGACGACCGGAGTTCCGGCAAAATATTCCAGAAAACGATTGGTGTTCGAGCCGAAGCCTTGATGATATTCGTCAAACGCGATCAAACCTTCGCGCGATGCGACCAGATTGATTCCGAGCTGAACATTGTCCGACAATTTCAAACCGCCGTTTGAAACGATGAACGGATCGGACAAATAAACGATCTTGCCCGCGCCGTATGGAATGTCAACGAGAAAGTTTTTATCTTTATTCGCCAAATGCAGAACGGGCGCGGAAATGATCTGATCTTCCGTCAATTGCGGACTGTCAGCCTTTTTCGTTTCGGTCTTTATCGGCGGCGGCGGCGGCGGCGGCGCGCTTTGCGGCATTTGGAAAATATATTTGCTATGTGCGCCGTTGACCTTGTTCGACTGAAAAACCTTCGGCGTATTGACAGGCGACGGTTTCGGCGTCGGTTTGAAGTATTCTTCGTCGGAATAATCTTCATCGTCGTATGATGTCGGCGTCGGTTTCGCGGGAACGGTTTTCAGTTTCGGTTCAGAATCATCAAAACGCTCGAATATGATCGAGGACGCAAGCCGCGAAGGCTGCACGGAATTTAGTTTTACCGTGTAAACCGTCGGCTGAACGGGAATCGCCGCAACGGTCTGTGCCGTCATCTGCGTTGCATCGGAAGGATCGATCGTGATAATACTAGCGTCGTCTTCCGCATTGAATTTCAGCCGCCAATTGGCGTTGGGAACGATCAAACCTGCGGGCGGTTCGCGGTCGATTATGACGAGTTTTCCACCTGTGGAAATCCATTCCAAAAGTTTCGCCGTTTCCGCTTCGGTAAACTCGCGTTTCAGCTTTCCGATGACGACAAAGGTTTTCGGCGCGTTCTTATTATTCAAAAGCGCGTCGGGCGGTTCTTGCCAACGGACGACCTTTCTGCCCGTTTCGGCGAGCAGTTCGTAAAAAGCGCGCGTTCCGGTTGCGCCCGAATTA
>DAITPE010000459.1:0-4854 GCA_036833775.1 Pyrinomonadaceae bacterium
AGCAACCGAAGGATAATCCGCCGAGTTAAGGGATAACGGGTAAGTGATAACGGATAACGGGTAACGGATAGTGAAATGCTTTTCGTTATCCGTTTTCAGTTCTCAGTTCTCAGTTCTCACTTATCCGTTCTCAGTTCTCACTTATTATCAAAAAGTTTGGTCGTGTTGTCGGTGACGCTGGTCGGGGTTAGGTCGTTGGTGTCGCGCCAGTTGGATTGTTGGGGCGGAATGTAGGTGTTGACGGGGATCGACTGCGCGGGCGGCAGTTCGTTTGCCGTTTTCTTTTTGCCGAGTATCTTTTGCGCCGTTTCGATGACGTTTTCTTCGAGAATCTTTTCTTCGGGATTGCTCGATTCAAAGATCAGCGCGTAGATTAGGCGAATCAAACCTCCGACAAAAAAGACGACCGCCGCCAAGCCGATGATTTCGTCTTGAAACCGAAACAGCAGTGACAAAACGCCGAGCAGCGGCACGACGAATGCGCCGAGCAGGATCATTTTTCCGCCTTGTTTCACGCCTCTGCGCCGTGCCGACGGGGCTTTCGATTCGTAGGCTTGAAGGACGCCGCCGTTGGCGATGATTTCGGGCATTCCGCTCAAAAGCAGTCCGCAGCGCGAGCAGAATTTAACTTGATCCGATACTTGTTCTTGTCCGCAGCGTGGGCAAAACATACTTTAAAATTTATCCTTGTTCAATAATTTTGTCGTGTCTTCAATGACGCTTTTCGGCTGTACCAATTCACCCGTTTCGGGCGATTTCCAAGAACCCGCCGACGGCGGCGCAAAGTCTGAAACAGGCTGACTGTATTGCGGCGGCAAAGCGTTGACGTTCGTTTGATACAGATTGTTCGGTTGCGCGTTCGGCAATTGCTGAAACCCGCCTTGATTCGGCGAAAACTGCACCGTTTCCTTTCCGCTTTTCAGCAAGACCAGCGACGCGATGAGCATCATAAAACCGCCGAAAATGCCGACGATCGCGCTCATCCCCGCCAGCGCATCGACATCGATGATGCCGAAAAACGGTGTCATTATCAAAACGAAGAACATAAACCAGAAGACCGACAGCAAAACGCCGTGTTTTTTCGTAAAGCGCGGCTTGTTCTTGTCGAGCGCGGCTAACTGCGGCAAAGTTCCGCCGTTGGCAAGAATCTCAGCCACCAAACCGAGTTGGAAACCGCAACGCGAACAAAATCTGATCTCGTTTGAAACTTGCTGTTGACCGCAGTTCGGGCAATGCATAATTTATTCTCCAATTGATGCGCTAAAAGCGTAAGACTCAAAAACAAACGACGGAAGAAACCAAAAAGTTCTTGAGAATAAAACAATTTCACCACAGAGACACAGAGGCACAGAGAAAATTTCGGTTTCGGAGATTTCAAGCTCGACGTTTTCAATCAGAAAGTTAAGTTATTCGTAAAAATAACTTTATAAAAACTCTGTGTCTCCGTGTCTCTGTGGTGATATTTTGTTTATTCCAAACTTGTCATAAATAATACTAAATTCGCGGAAGTTTTTCATCGGAGAATGCCTGAAAAACAGCAAAAGCGCGTCCGAGAAAATGTTCGGCGCGCGAATTTGTATCCAATAAAATCTCGAAGATCGTCTTTAATTTTTCGGGCGCGGGCATCTGTTTGCTCAAATCCGCGTCCGAAGTAAAAAACGTAAAACCTTTTTTCCGTGTCGCTTCGACTTCCGCCAAATATTCTCTGATCGCTTCGACGGAAGAAAGCTTTTCGGGCAAAGTCCATTCAAATGGATCGTCCCACAGCCGAGTCGTGATGCCGCCGAAAGTCTGTTCGACCGCGCCGCCTGAACGCAGAATATATTCGCCGCACGAAAACATCGCCATCGTTTGATTTATCTCGCGCGGCTTCCAAAAAAGCTTTTCGTCGGGAATCTTTTCAAGCAATTCGAGCGTCGTTCGGTTCAGCTTGTCGAACTTATTTTCAAAAACTTCAAGTAAATTTCGCATAAAAAAAAGGAACAGCAAAATTTTACCTTGCCGTTCCCTTTTTGTCATTCGTTGGATATTTCAAATTACTTCCCGTTTCGCGTGCGCCGATCTTCTTCATACATTCCGAGACCGTAGTTGCGACCGTTCCAGTTCACGCCGTTTTCGACTCTGCCTTTCACGCCGATCTGCGTTCCCTTCGACGGCACCGAGTTTTGCGTGACGACCCAGATCGAACCCGTTCCGTCGCTGATCTTGTAAACGCCGCCGCGTATGTTCGTCAGCGGAATATTTACGCCGTAACCGTCCTGCACAGTTCCGGCAATCGCGACCGATTTATTCGCGTATTTAGAAGGATTCGCTTCGATGTCCGCGATGCTCTTTCTTTCCGGGCAAGCCGCCGCAAATGCAACCACGGCGACCAGCAATGTCAACAAAATGGCTTTAGTTCCGTTCTTCATCTTTTTCCTCTCAAGTTTTAATAATAAAAAAATCGGGAGAGCCGTTTTCAATTGTTACAGATTCACTTTCGAGAAAAAAGTTTGCATTTTATTTAAAAGAATATGCATCACAATTGTTTCAAGTAAATAGCTTTGCTATATTCCAATTAAGGTATTAGGAGACCGACGAAATGAAACAATTTACATACATTTGCGGGCTGGCGTTGTTAGTTTTCACGCTGAATTTTACAATGCTCGCACAGGACAACAGCAACCAAGCAGAAATTGACGATCTTAATAAAATTTCCAAACTGTCGAAATCGAAAAAAGACGAAGACCACGAGAAAGCATACGAATTAGCCAAAGAATTTTTAAAGAAATACGATAAAGGCAAAGAAAACGAAAACGTCAAAAAGATCAAAGGCTTTGTCGAAAATTACCGGATGGCATCATTCAATAAAAAGCTCGACGACGGCAAAACCGCCGAAGCTTTTGCGATGGGCAAACAAATGCTTGCCGAAACGCCCGACGATCCGTATATCACGATGAGTCTCGCTTACGGCGGATTCGACGCATTCGTCAATCGCAAAGACAAGACGTTTGCCGCCGATTCGCTCGCTTATGCGCGTCAAACCCTGAAATCTTTTGAAGCAGGAAAGTTTCCGAAATCTTACGCGCCGCTGAAAGATCAGACCGAAGCAACCGCGCTGATGTATTACGCGATCGGCACGCTCGAAGTAGATTCAAATTTAGACGACGCGGCGGTCAATTTTTATAAATCCGTTCAATACGATTCGCAATTCAAGGCAAAAGCCTACGCGTATGAAGTAATCACTTATTTTTACGAACAAAAATACAATGCTTTAGCGCAGGATTTTCAAAAGAAACACGGCTCTAAAACGGCTGAAGATGCGGCGATGAAAGCCGACGAAGCCAAGCTCGACAAGGTTTTAAACAATATGCTCGACGCTTACGCGCGCGGCATCAAGGTTGCCGAAGCGGCGAAAGACCCGGTCGCCGATCAATGGAAAAAACGCTTTGCGGAAGTTTATCAATTCGTGAAGAAATCGGACGCAGGCGCGGCAGATTTTTTAACCAATCAGCCGAATCAGCCTTTCCCGAATCCGTCTGAAATTTAGTTTTCCGTTTATCGGTAAGTTTTTTGTTTTCAGCCCGAAGGAATGTTTTTAAACATCTTCGGGCTGAATTCTTTTTACCCGTTGTCGAAATTCACTTGTTTTGAACGATATTTGCGATGTAACATCTAACTTTCCGGGAAATAAATAATGCACGAAGCGAAAAATTTCGTAAATACTTCATTTTCGTTCAGTTCTTCGGTTGCCGACGACGTTTGGCATCGCAAAGAAAGCGCGAAATCTTATGAATGGTGGTATTTCGACGCGCTTTCCGACGACGGAAACGAAGCCGTCGTCATTACTTTTCTCGACAATTTCGTCTTTTCGCCGCGTTACAACACGGTCGCTGGAAAACAAAACTCACAATCGCAAACCGCCAAAATTCCCGCCGTCGCATTCAACTATTACCGCAACGGAAAACCCGTCTATCGTGCCGTGAACGAATTTGCCGAAAACGATTTTTCGGCAAGCATTGACCAACCCGAATGTCATATCGGCGATAATCATCTCGTTTTCAGAAGCGCGCCATACGGTTCGGGATATTTGATCACGATCAATGCCAAGCTCAGCAATAATCGGCGCATCGAAGCTTTATTCGAATGGCTCGACATCGAATCTGATTTCACGCCGAGTTCGTCTGAAATGAACGACGATTCGCATTATTGGAATCTCGTCGCGCCGCGCACCGACGTTTCGGGCAGAATTACGGTTTACGGCAAAGACGATAAAGAATTGGACGTCAGACATTTTCGCGGAACGGGTTATCACGACCACAACATCGACAACCGCTGGCTTCCCGAAACGGTCAAAGATTGGCATTGGGGCAGAGTGCATTTTGCCGATTCGACCGCTGTTTTCTACCGCTTTTGCGAAAACTGCGGAGCAGAACCGATGACCAAACTGCTCGTTATCCGCGACGGCGTTTTGCGCGAACGCGATTGTTTCTACGTCGAAGCCGAACACACGCGCGACAAATTCGGAATCCGTTACCCGAAACGCCTTCGTTTTGAATCGGAAGATAATTTAAAACTGCGCGTAAATCATCTCCAAGTGATCGATTCGAGCTTTTATTATCTGCGCTTTTTGAGCGAAATGACGCTTTCTCTACGCGACGGAAAACCGCGCAAAAAGATCGGGATCACCGAATATCTCGCGCCGAAAAC
Source organism: Pyrinomonadaceae bacterium (assembly GCA_036833775.1). Taxonomy (GTDB): domain Bacteria; phylum Acidobacteriota; class Blastocatellia; order Pyrinomonadales; family Pyrinomonadaceae; genus JAJQRF01. The sequence continues at coordinate 4,690 of DAITPE010000459.1, forward strand.
CCTGCGCTACCGCTGGCTCGACTGGCTCGTCAATATGCGGATCGGTCGCAACGGAAAAGGCTCATTCTTGCCGTAAAACGGCGAATTTGGGAATTGGGATTTCGGATTTCGGATTTTTTTATGCCTGAAGATTAATTTGAAATGAAATTCTTCGATTTATCACAT
>DAITPE010000460.1:0-4850 GCA_036833775.1 Pyrinomonadaceae bacterium
CTTATTCGCTGCAAATTTCCTTGTGAAGCAAAATCGAATATTCTTCCTTATTTTTTATGTCTGATTTTTTTGTCTCAGATCGATCATTCAACTGCGATTCCAATTTGCTGAATTCTTCTGTATCGTTTTGCGGTTCTTTGGCTTCTTTCTTCTTTTCCTTCGTTTTAAAAAGCAATTCGGCAGAATAGTTTTCATTTTTCAAAGGCAATTTTTGATATTGCAGATTCGGATCGGCAAAACGGCAATTCTTTTTTTCAACCGTTTCAACATTATTGGAAACATTTTCGGTAATTTCTTTTTCTTTGAAAGAATCGCCCGTAAATGTTCCGATTCCGAGTGCCAAACTGAAAATCGTGATTCCTTTCCAAATTGATTTTTGATGCATAAAACCCTCGCAAAAACAATAAACCACAGATTAACACAATGAACGAAAATCTTCATCGGTTAATCTGCGGTTTGAAATTTCAGTTTGCCGAAATTATTAGCGGGCGTAATTCGGAGCTTTCGGCGGCATCGGCGGCATCGGCGGCGGCGGAACATCCAAATTTTCAAAGTTCGGTTCGATGCGCAAAGTCATTCTTTCATATTCGGCATTGCGGCGTTCGAGATAAGCATTTCTTTCGCGCAGCCATTCCATTTCAGCATTGCATTTATGTCTTCTGTTCCAACGGTTTTCACCGCGTTTCGGAAAACTCCACGTCGGAAGCGTGATAAACAAACTTGCAATAAATAAACCTAACCCGAAAGTCAGAGCAAACGGTGCAATTCTTTTAACTAATCCTAAAAAGCTCATATTTTTTACCTCTTTAATACTTCTACTACTTTTTTCGGCGATTTTTGGAAATCGGTTTCAAACCCGTTCCATTTATTTGCATCGGCATAGCCAGATAATACGACAAACTTTCCAAAGAAATCGTCAGATCGACCGTTTTCAATTTCACATCGCCCGAAACCTTTAACGGTGTCGGCGCAAAATTCATCACAGCTTTAATGCCGGCTTTTGTGATCATTTCCAAAACGCTCTGGGCAAATTCTGCCGGAACAGCGATTACCGCAACATCTATATTAGCGTTTTTCGCCACTTCCGAAAAGTTTTTTATGTCAAAAATCTCGATCTCGCCAAAATGTTGTCCGACTTTGTCTTTATCGGCATCGAAAAGCGCGGCAACTTTGAAATTCGTCTTTTGAATCCCGTAATAATGCGCCAAAGCCGTTCCCAAACGTCCCGCACCGATGATGCCGACGCGGTGTTCTTTATCGAGTCCGAGAATTTTCGTCAAATGATCGCGCAAATCGACGATATTGTAACCGACACCGCGTACGCCGAATTCGCCGAAATACGCCAAATCTTTGCGAATCTGCGCCGAATTCAGATGAAAACGAGTCGCTAATGTTTCAGATGAAACGGATCGTTCGCCTTCTGCCGCTAATTCGTTCAAACAGCGCAGATAAATGCTCAGGCGGTTAGTTGTCAATTCGGAAATTTTATCAACTTTCATTATTCAATTTATTTACGCAGGGAAAGTGAAATTGTTCACAGAATGCATTATAGATGATTTAATACGAATTTGTCGTTGCCCTTAAATATAATATCCATTACAATTTATGTTTCATAGGTGAAACAATGATCGCATATCTTTCGGGAATACTTTTAGAAAAACAGGCAAACACGGTCATCATCGACGTGAACGGTGTCGGTTATGAAGTGACGATTCCGCTTTCGACATTTTACGAACTCGGCGAAGAAGGTTCGCCTGTTCAATTGCGAATTTACACGCACGTCCGCGAAGACGCTTTACAGCTTTTCGGCTTTAAGACCGAACGCGAAAAACAGCTTTATCTGAAACTTATTTCTGTCCAAGGAATCGGCGCAAAATCAGGCGTGACAATGCTTTCGGGAATGAGCGCAGACGAAATCATCGTCGCTGTTAGAACCGATAATCTCGCGCGTCTGACTTCGATTCCCGGCGTCGGCAAAAAAACTGCCGAAAGATTGGTTATCGAATTGCGCGATAAATTGAACGATCTTTCTTCGAGTGGTTCATCGCAAGGAAATTTACCGACATCTTCGACAAATGTTCCGGTCGATGAAGTTTACGACGACGCGCTTTCCGCACTTTTGAATCTCGGCTATCAACGCAACGCCGCCGAAAAAGCTTTGAAGCAAGCCGTGCAAGACGGAACCGAAATGAGCGTTCAAAAATTGCTCAGAAAGAGTTTACAGCTTTTGGCAAAAGGCTGATTCTATTTGGGACTTTAAATTTTGGATGGCGGTTTATGTTGAGAGTTTCGATTTTTACGTTTTTCGTTTTGCTGTTTTCGGTCAATTTGTTTGCGCAGACTTTTCCGAAAACGGCAGTCATTCTTGAAAGAAAACAAGTCACGCCGACGCGCGAAATGGTTTTGTGGATGACTTCGCCGACGAAAAATCCGCGTTCGCCTGTTGACGAAATTTACACTTGCCCCGAAGAAACTCGCGGACATTATTATTCGGGCAAAACAAGCGTTTCATTGATCGATTCAAGAACGAAAAAGATCGTCAACACGCTCGAAATCGCCGTCAACGATCCGACCGACGGCAACAATTCGCTCGATCTGCCGTATTTGATTCACGACGGATACTACAGCGTTCCGAAAGTCGATAAAAACAAAGAAGGAAAGCCGATCATTCTAAATTTGAAGGATTACAACAACGACGGAAAAGCCCAAGAATTTGCGATTTTCGACGCGCTCGCTTGTATGGGTTTGAACACGACTCTTGTAGGTTACAGCGAAAACCAAGACAAAGTTATTCAATACCCGATCGAAATTTCGCTCGACGGCGACGAATATGAAACTTTTTGGCTCGATGATCTTTTCGGTCACAAACCTAACAAACAAGGTGTTTGGAAATACGAAATAGATTATCGCGGACGCGGCGGCGCGCTCGAAAAATACGAAATCCGCTACGACAAAAAGCGCGAAACATTTTACGGCAAGCAAACGAATATCACTGAAGACGAAAGCAAATTGATCATAGAAAAAGAAAGACCGAGTAAATGACTCGAGCGAAAAGATAATCAGTAGTTTACTGAAAATTTTATAACTCAAACGATGACAGAAGATTTAGAAAATTACGATAACCGCGACGGAAATGCTTTTGACGACGAAACGCAGATCGAACTTTCTCTGCGTCCGACGCGGCTTGCCGAATATATCGGACAGCGCAAGGTTAAAGACAACTTACGCGTTTTTATGAAAGCCGCGCTCAAACGCCGCGAAGCATTAGACCATATTCTTTTATTCGGACCGCCCGGAGTTGGTAAAACCACGCTGAGCAATATCGTCGCCAACGAAATGGGCGCACAGTTGAAATCAACTGCCGGACCGATCATCGAAAAATCGGGCGATCTTGCTGCGCTTTTGACGAATCTGGAAGAAGGCGACGTGCTTTTTATTGATGAAATTCACCGTATGAATCCGGCGATCGAAGAAGTTCTCTATCCCGCGATGGAGGATTACAATCTAGACCTGATGATCGGACAAGGAACGGCGGCACGTTCGATAAAACTTGAGCTTCCGAAATTTACATTGATCGGCGCAACGACGCGTCCGGGACTTATAACTGCACCGTTGCGCGGTCGTTTCGGCATCGTTTTTCATCTCGATTTTTACAACATCGAAGATTTGACGACGATCATTTCGCGTTCGGCAGATATTTTGAAGGTTGAAATCGAAGAGCAAGGCGCGATTGAGATTGCCAAACGTTCACGCGGAACTCCGCGAATTGCAAACAGACTTTTGCGCCGTGTGCGCGATTACGCCGAAGTCGATTACGACGGGCGAATTACCGAAGAAGTTGCGCAAGACGCTTTAAATAGAATGGAAGTCGATGTTTTCGGACTCGACGAAGTTGACCGCAAACTGCTTTTAACGATCATCGAAAAATTCGACGGCGGTCCGGTCGGTTTGGGAACGATTTCCGCCGCGATTCACGAAGAAAAAGATTCGATCGAAGAAATCATCGAACCGTATTTGATCCAGATCGGATTCTTAAACCGAACGCCGCGCGGCAGATTGGTGACGCGCCTCGCGTATGAACATTTCGGACTCGACGCGCTTTTAAAAGTCAGCAATGCGCCGAGTCTGTTTGAATAATTTGAATAATTTATCTCTCTTTTGGAAAGTCGGTATTTGCTTAAAATGCCGACTTTTTTGCTTTTCGGCGATTTTCCGGCGATTTGATTTGCTTTGCAACGCGATTTCACTAAAATATTGCGTAATCTTCCAATATTTTGTTCGATTTAGGGTTTAATGAAAAAAAGGCTTTCGGAAATTCATCCTGTTTTTTATCACACGCGCATCAAGCAGAAACGGCTTTTTCGGCATCTTTCGGATTTGCCGAAGGTCGGAAAATTCGCGTCGGAACAGATCACGGAAAATCTGCCGTTTTCCTGTAAAAAACATCAATCACTTTTGCGCCGACGGCTCGGAAATTCCGCGCCCGAATTGCAGGAAAACAAGATTCAAAACTTGAAGATTGCGTGTCCGACGATCGACGGAATTTTGATCAAACCGCGTCAGACGTTTTCCTTCTGGAAACAGCTCGGCGAAGCGACCGCCGAAAAAGGTTATGTCGAAGGAATGCAGCTTTCGCGCGGCGAAGTCGTGCGCGGTGTCGGCGGCGGTTTGTGTCAATTGGCGAATCTTTTATATTGGATGGCTTTGCACACGCCGCTCGAAATCGTCGAACGTCATCATCACAGTTTCGATCCTTTTCCCGACGAAAACCGCACACTTCCTTTCGGCAGCGGCGCGGGCGTTTTTTACAATTACATCGACTTACGCTTTTTTAATCCGACCGACATTAC
>DAITPE010000461.1:0-4820 GCA_036833775.1 Pyrinomonadaceae bacterium
TCTTGCAAATAAAGGAATTTTGTCGAAAAAATCGATCGAAAAGCGGAATGATTTATTGCCGATAAAATTAAAAAGCAAAACGATCGCGCAGACGAATAAAAGTCGAAAGTTGAATATTTTGTTTTCCGAAACCTGCGAAACAAAGATCGAACCGATAAAACCGAAAGCGTTTGCCAAGCTTGACGAAGTAAAGAAAATCCACGTAAATGTGACGTAAACAAAAGTTATCGCCCAACCGATCGTTTTTGCGAAAATCGAAACGATGGATTTGGTCGGATTTTCTTCGTTTATTTCGGGTTTCGCGTCAAAATTTTCGAGCAAAGCGTCGATTTCATCGTCAAATTCGTTTTCGTCAACGCCGACAAATAAACCACACGCAGTTTGGCTCGGTTCGGTTTCAAACGGAAGCTGTTCGATCTCGTATTTGTCGAAAATCTCTAAAATTTTTGTATCATTTTTTTGTTCCGAACGCTTTTGCAGTGAGTCGGTGATAAAATGCGAAACCAAACTTCCGATGCCGTGAAGCAAACCCCAAACGACAAAAGTCATTCCCGCGCCGTGCCACAAACCGCTGATAAACATCGTAATTACAATGTTTAGATATTTTCGCGCCTTTCCTTTGCGGCTTCCGCCGAGCGGAATATAAACGTAATCGCGCAGCCAAGCCGACAAAGAAATGTGCCAGCGATTCCAAAAATCCTTCAAACCGATCGCGCTGTAAGGACTCAAAAAATTTCGATTTACGTGAAAACCGAGCAAATTGCTGATGGCGATCGCAAAATCGGAATAACCGCTGAAATCGACGAAAATCATGATCGAATAAGCAAACGCCGCCGAAATTAGATCGAGTGTTGAATAATTTGTGGGAGAAGTAAACGGATTTGTCGCAAAATTGAAAAGATAACTGGCGACGACGTATTTTTTCAGCAAACCCGACAAAATCAGCGTAATTATTCGACCTTGCGAATACGTAAAAAGTTTCGGTTCGTGCAGATAAGTATAAAAATCCTTGGCGCGAACGATTGGTCCGCTCATTATTTGCGGGAAAAATGCGACGTAATTTGCAAAATCGACAAACGACGGAACAGGCAATTCTTTGCGGTGACAATCGACGAGATGCGAAATGTTTCGGAAAGTGTAAAACGAAATTCCGACCGGAATCAGAATCCGCAAAACCTGAATGTCGGCAGGAATTTTCAGCAAATTCAAAAGTTGTAAAAACGAATCAATGCCGAAATTGTAATATTTGAAAGCGGCGAGAAATAAAACATTCGTGATGATCGAAAAGGTCAGAATTTTCTTTCCGAATTTACTTAAACTTTTCAAAAAAAAGAAGTTGACGCAAATGTTCAGAATTAAAATTACGAAAAATTTGATGCCGAAAAACAAATAAAACGTCAGACTTGCGAACAGCAAAAATTTCGGATAATGCTTTTTTTCATCCTTTAAAAGTATCGCAATGAAAAACACCGCGAGAAAAAAGATGAAAAATTGGATCGTTATAAATTGCATATTTCGCCCGAAAGCCGTCAAAAAAATCCGGCAAAAAATTCGTTTCGGCTTTTATAAATGGATGAAAATGAATGAATAAAACGCTTTTCGATTCTGCAATATATTGCAACAAACTCGAATTATTAACAATCGCCGAATTAGATTTTTAGAAATAATTAAAAAAGCGAATCAGACCGCAAAAAAAATCCGATTCGCTTAAATTTGTTATTTTTCAATCAATTAGAGCGTTTCTCTATTGGTCAAAGCAAAAGCAAGCAAAGCATTTTTGCCTTCGAGATCGAGTTTTGCACAAATATTTGCGCGGTGATTTTCGACGGTACGGATGCTGATGAAAAGTTCGTCGGCGATCTGTTTGTTGCTTTTGGTTTCGGAAACGAGTTTTAAAACTTTCTTTTCCGAACTTGTAAGTGTTTCAATTAAGGAGTTTTGCGGTTTTTCGGCGCGATCGATTCGTTTCATCAAAAGCGTCGAAAGCATCGGACTGATAAAATTTTCGCCTTTTGCGACGGCGTGAATCGCGTTTGTAATTTCGCTGACCGCGCTGTCTTTGATGACGTAGCCTTTTACGCCTGCGTCGAGTGCGGCGTTGAAAAATCGCTCTTCTTTATACATCGTCAGCAAGATCACTGAACTAGGCAGATTTTCTTCTTTGACCGCATTTAAGACCGCAAAACCGTCGCATTTCGGCATATCGACATCCAAAATCGCGACTTGCGGCTTTAAATTTCGCAAATTCACCAGAGCATCTTCGCCGTCGGCAACCGACGCGACGATTTTTACGCTCGCGTCCGTTTCGATAATTTGCTGTAAACCGCGCTGAAAGATCGGATGATCGTCGGCGATTAAAACTGTAATTTCATTCATATTTTCCAAACCGTTTGCAGGGAATTACGATTCGATTTTTATTTCGACCAAAAACGTCGTTCCTTTTTCAAACTCGGATTCGATCGAAAAATTTCCACCCAAAATTTTCACTCTTTCGCTGATTCCGTTCAATCCTAAACCCTTTTTCTCATTGCCTTTAACCGGATCGAAACCTTTGCCGTCGTCTTTGACAGTCAAAACGATGTTTTGGTTTTCCCGAAAAATCGTCACGCTCGCTTTTTTTGCTTCGGAATGTTTGACGATATTGCTCAAACATTCTTGAATAATACGGTAAACGTTGATTTCATTATCTTTCGAGAAAATTCCGTCAATGTTTTCAATGTCGAAAATTATTTCGATTCCCGAAGCCTTTTCCACATCTTCGATCATTTCTTCGATCGTCGAGGTCAAACCCAATCGCTCGATATGCAGCGGACGCAAATTGTACGCGATCGTGCGGACTTCCGCCAAAGCATCGGTCACGGATTCCTGAATTTCGCTGAATTGCTCATCGGCTTTTTCGGGATTTTCTTTAGCCGCCAAGCCGAGCAGAGCGCGGTTTTTGATGACTAATAGATTTTGTCCGAGACCGTCGTGCAATTCCTGCGCGATGCGTTTGCGTTCGGCTTCCTGCGATTCGATCAACTGCCGCGAAAATGCTTCCTGCGCGGCGTTCAATTTCTGTAACTGCTTGATTCTTAAACGGTAAACCATATAAAAAACGCCGAGCAGAACGAGCGCAAATGCGAACCAAAATCTGAAAGTTTTATAAAACGGGGCAAGAACTTCGATTTTAATAGATTTTCCTTCCGTGTTCCAAACGCCGTCGGTGTTTGCCGCGATCACGCGAAAAACGTATTCTCCCGGCGGCAGATACGAATAATTTACGCTTCGCCGCGTTCCGGCATCGATCCAATCTTTGTCCAAACCTTCGAGCTTGTAGCGAAATTTTATTTGGTCGGATTTGATAAAACTCAACGCCGTAAACTCAATATCGAGATAGTTTTGCGACGGCGAAAGCGTAATTTTGGAATCGTTTTTCAATGAAATATTTTCACGGTCGATCGCAACATTCTCGATTTCGACGGGCGGCGGCAAAGGATTTGTTTCAAGTTTTTCGGGATCGACGACGGCGATTCCTTCGAGCGTCGGAAACCAGATTTTTCCGTCCGAATTTTTCATAACGGAAGGCTGTCTGCCGCCGTTGCATTCGGTCGTCAGCATTCCGTCGGATTTTCCGTAAGCGAAAGATTCGAAATGATTTATCTTGCCGTCGGCAAAGTCGTTCAGTTGCTGTTTTGAAACGCGGTAAATTCCTTTGTTGCTCGACATCCAAAAATTTCCGCGTCCGTCTTCCGCGATCGCAAATACGCCGTTGTTAAATAATCCGTTAGTTTCATTGAAATTAAAAAAAATGCCGTCTTTGAAACGCGACAAACCGCCGTCGTAAGTTCCGATCCAAAAAATTCCGTCAGCGTCCTCGTAAATCGAACGAACGAGATCGCTCGCCAAACCTTCTTTTACAGTGAAATTAGTAAATCTTCCGTCTTTCAAATGCGATAAACCGCCGAACGTGCCGAACCACAAATCACCTTTTTTGTCCTCGTGAATGAATTTTACGTCGTTATTTATCAAACCGTTTTCGGTCGTTAAATTTGCAATGATTTTGCCGTCGCGAAATTGATAAACGCCGTCGTGTTCGGTGGCGATCCAAAGATTTCCATTGCGGTCGGAACGAATCGCAAAATATGCGCGCGGTCTGTCGGAAAATGCATCAACTTCGCGTATTTTCCCATTTTCTAAAACGCCGAAACAGCCGACCATTCCGATCCAAATCTTTCCCGTTTCATCTTCCCAAAGCGATTGAATACTTGCTTTTGATTGCGTTGCCGATTTACAGCTAAATGTTGTATTCGTAAAGTTTCCGCCGCTGAATCGGCTCAAACCTTCGACTGTTCCGATATAAATGCTACCGTCACGCGCTTTTAAGATCGGGTAACTTTCATTATAGATCAAGCCGTCTTTCGTTGAGATCGGCGTGACGATTTGTTTTCGCAGTCGATTTAAACCTTTGTCGGTCGCCAGCCAAATGTTACTTTCACGATCTTTGTAAACATAGAAAATTCGGTCGTTTGAAAGTCCGTTTTCCAGTCCGAATTTGTCAAATTTTTCGTCTTTAAAACGCATTAGCCCAACGCCTGATAAATTACCGTCGCCGGTCGCAAACCAAATACTTCCGTCCGTTTCTTCCCAAAAATCGTGAGCGCGCGTATTCGTCGGAAAGCCCTCTTTTTGAGAATATTCGGCGATTTTGCCGTTTTGCAGATAATAGATTTTCCCGATGTCGCCGATCCACAAACCGCTGTTTTTGTCTTCGTATAAATTTTGAAGATACCGCGAAACAGAATTAAGTTTGAGCAGATAAATTTGTGTTTCACTTGCTA
>DAITPE010000462.1:0-4809 GCA_036833775.1 Pyrinomonadaceae bacterium
TCTTTTTTGGGTTTGTCCGCGCTACACAGGTTTTGCCGAGCCACATGGCTTTTACACGGTACGATCGCCCGATGCTGGCGCGAACGGGCAAATTATTGATTTTTTTGAATGCTAATTTATTTTGAAAGCGTCGTAACTGCTCAATTCGCTTGACTGTTTATTTTCGTCGATACCGACAAGTGCGGTTTTATAAGTCTGATTTTTCTTGAAAATCGTTCCTTTGAGCGCGGGCATCGTGATCGTTTCGCCGCTTTTCTTGACAGACAAATTGCCTAGGTTTTGTTTGATAACGAGATTGTTTTGAGCATCGAAAATTCTCAGTTCGTAGTTTTTATAAGCTTTATCGATTCCCGGCATCGTTAATTTGAGCGTCACATTTTCGCGCGGGTCGGAAAGATTCACATTTTGCACGCCACCGCGAAACGCCGTCAGCAGAATAATTTTTTGACTCAAATTCGTTTTGTTTTCGCTAACCGATCTTTTTTCGATCTCTTCGTTTTTATTTACATTTGCCGGAGTTTTCGGTTTATTTTCCGCGTTATTTACCGCCGAATTAGCTTTCGTAACGGAATTTGCTTCGGGCGTTTTCAACGAATTTGTTTTATCCGAATTTTCAGCCGTCAAAACATTTCCCGCATCGATTTTCGGTTCGATATTCTGCGCGATCTCGTTTGGTGATTTATGAAAATAAGCCCAAAAACCCAACCCGACACAGCCGCAAAGCAAAACGGCAGCGGCAATTTGCGGCACGCCGAAAAACGCACGAACGCCGCCGAAAAATTCCTTAAAAAAATTTACCTTTCCCGAATTTGCAACCGCTTCACGGCTGAGTTTCAGCGAAGTTTTTGCCAACGCAACATCTTCCAAATTATCGAGCAGAAAGTATTTTTCAAAACGATTTCGCTCGGATTTATTTAAAGTTTCCGCCAAATAATCATCGATCAGATCGGCGCGGACAATTTCGAGCATTTCCGCATCTTCGTCGGTGCCGAACCATTCTATTTCAGATGAAACGGTTTCGGCTTCGGACAATTCGCCGAGCCAGTAAGCCTTCATCTTTTGTTCTTTTTCATCAAACGCGTTCATCTTAAAACCTTACCAATGAGAATTTCTCCATTTATAATTGACGATTTTCAAAAAAGGTTTCACATTTTTTTAATTCAAAACGATCGAAAGTTTTTTCTTGGCGCATTCGATAAGTTTTTTTCGTGTGCGGTTGATCGTGATTTTCAAAGCATTCTGCGATTTTCCCAAATCCACGGCAAGCTGTTGGTGCAGACTTTTTTTGTCTTTTCCGACCGCCGCATTATATTTATCCAAAACGTCCAATTCTTCTAGTTTTAAATTGTTTCGGCATTGCCGCAACGCGTTCAGACCGCGCTCGGTTTGCAGTTTTTCTTCGGCTTTTTCGAGTGCTTCGACCGGATCGAACGAAGGTTCTTCAAACGAATTCAGATCGTCGAGTCCGAGAATTTTGCGGCGGTTTTGACGTTGATATTCGAGCAAAACGTAACGCGCCGTTTGATGAAAATACGGAAACGGATTTTCACGTTCGAGAATAAAATTTTCTTCGGAAATCTTGCGGGCGATGCGGTTGAAAACTTCGTCGGTTTGTTCTTCGGGAATCAAAGATTGTCCGGCACGAAATTGGCGGACGAGTCTTTTTCTGATCTCTTCATAGATCAGCGAGGCTTTTTCGCGGTCGTCGTCAAAACTCGACAACAATTTTGCAAAAGCTTCGGCAGTTAAAGACCAATCTTTCTTAAGCTGTTTTCTTGTTGGAGAAATCATTCGCTGATTCGTAAAAACAGTTTCCTAATTTGTAACAAATTAATTTTCGGGGACAGATTAAAAAGAAATAAATAGCCTGACGCATCGGCTAAAATGACTGCCAGGCTATCGGTAAATCGTCTTTGTCTGGTTTGCAGATAAAAACGCTGTCATTTTATCGTTAAATTATTAAAAAATCCAGATAAATTGAACGGTTTCGATACTCATTGACTTTTAGCCGAATCGGGTGCAAACTCACTTTCGTCAATTCGTTCTTAATTCGTATGAAAAAACTTTTTCTTTTCCTAATCGCAATAACAATTTTCAACTTAACTTTTACGTCCGAAATTTTCGCCTGCGCCTGCTGTGCCGAACGCGGCGAATACCGGATTTCGACATCAAAACCGTCCGATTACGACATCGATCTTTTATCGCAGATGAAATATTCGGAATCAGCCGAGCTTTACACAAATGAAGCGGGTTTTGACGCGATCAAAGGCTTGAACAGCATCAAAAAAGGCTACGAAGATTTCGATTGGTCGTCGTCAAACGATTATTTTTCGCTGACGAATTCTTTTGCCGCAAAAACTTGGAAATTCACATTTAAAACCAAAGACGGAAAAAACGGCGTTTTGACTTTGCCGATGCCGACACAAATGGTCGAGTTTGCGACCGATACGCACGAAAACGAAGGAACTGCCGAACCCGTTTTATACAAAGAATGGCGTTTTAAAGGAACGGTTCAAAGCGGAAACGGATTTTTCTCAGCCGGAATCGCTAAACCGACGACATATTTTCTCGTTCTGCAAGGACGCGGAAATAATTGCAACAATGCCGAAGATTTTTCGCATTGGCGGTTGGAAATAAACGGAAAAAAAGCAAATTACGCGTTTTTCGGAAAAATGAACACGTCTGAAGCTGCTGAATAATCATTCGTTGCTTGACAGTTTTTCACGGAAAAAGCATTATTACATTTAATATTTGTGGTGAGTTAAAGCGACTTGCGACCACGTAAAATAAGCCGCTAAACAGCTAAAAAGACAAATCTAAAACAAGTCTCGCTGTTTAGGCGAGATTTTTTAATTTTATCTATGCGAAACTTTCGAGAATTGATCGAATCCGACGGAATTTACGTTTTTGACGGTGCGATGGGAACGCGCCTTTACGAAAAAGGAATTTACATTAATCGTTCTTACGATGAACTGAATTTGATCGCTAAAGACCTTGTCCGCGAAGTTCACGAAGAATATATCAAAGCCGGTGCGGAAATTATTCAAACCAATACTTTCAGCGCAAACCGCAACAAGCTTCAGCAATTCGGACTCGATTCACAGTTTCGTGAGATCAATCTTTCCGCCGTAAAGATCGCCCGCGAAGCCGCCGGAGATAAAGTTTTCGTCGCCGGAACGATGGGACCTTTGGGTTTGCGTATCGAACCTTACGGACCGACTTCGTTCGACGAAGCAAAAGCAATGTTCAGGGAACAAGCCGAAGCTTTGCTCGAAGGCGGAATCGACGTTTTTATTCTCGACACTTTTTCGGATTTGTCGGAAATTCAGCAAGCGATCAACGCCGTCAAAGAAATTTCCGATCTGCCGATCATCGCGCAAATTGCGATCCAAATGGACGGCAACACGGTTTTCGGCGCAACGCCCGAAATTTTCACGAAAAGATTAGACGATTGGGGCGCAGACGTGATCGGTTTGAATTGCAGCGTCGGTCCTGCTCTGTTTTTGAACGCACTGGAAAAAATGCGCGAAGTAACGACCAAAAAACTTTCCGCGCAGCCGAATGCAGGACTTCCGCGCAATGTTCAGGGACGGCAAATGTATATGTGTTCGCCCGAATATATGGCGGAATTTTCGCGTAGATTTATCCAAGTCGGCGCAAGTTTTATCGGCGGTTGCTGCGGCACGACACCTTCGCACATCAAACTTCTCTCCGACGCGATCCGTTCGGTTTCACCGCGTCAAACCGCGCAAGTTTTCGTCAAACAGCCTGCAACCGTTCAAGAATTAAAACCCGAAGACGTGTCAGTCGTTCCGCTTGCCGAACGTTCAAAATGGGGCTACAAGATCGCCAATGGAAAATTCGTCACATCAGTCGAAGTTTTGCCGCCGAAAGGCTGTGACGCGGAAAAAACTTTGCAGTCGATCAGACTTTTGAAAGATGCCGGAGTTGACGCGGTAAACGTTCCCGACGGACCGCGCGCACAAACGCGAATGTCGGCGCAGGCAACTTCCGTTTTGATCGAACGCGAAATCGGCATCGAAGCCGTTTTGCATTATTGCTGCCGCGATAGGAATCTGCTCGGAATGATGTCCGATTTACTCGGCGCGTCGGCGTTGGATTTACGAAATCTTTTAATTATCACGGGCGATCCGCCGAAAATGGGTCCATACCCTGACGCAACCGCAGTTTTTGACATCGACGCAATCGGTTTGACGAATATGGTCAACAAGCTCAATCACGGCTTGGATCTAGGCAACAATCCGATCGGCAAACCGACCAGTTTTTCGATCGGAGTCGGCGTAAATCCCGGCGCAGTAAATCTCGAAGAAGAAATCAAACGGTTCGAATGGAAAGTCGAAGCCGGTGCAGAATATGCGATCACGCAACCCGTTTTCGACACCGAACAACTTCGCACATTTTTAGATAAAATTTCGCACGTCCGCATTCCGATTATTGCCGGAATCTGGCCGCTTGTAAGTTTTAGAAACGCCGAATTTCTGCATAACGAAGTTCCGGGCGTTAATGTTACACAGGAAATTCTGGAAAGAATGCGAAAAGCTTCGGAAATCTCGAAAGAAGCGGCGCGTGACGAAGGGATTGCGATCGCGCGTGAATCGCTTTTGGAAGTTCGCGATGTGATTGCGGGCGTGCAGGTTTCTGCGCCGTTTGGAAATGTTAAATATGCGCTTCAGGTTTTCGATGTTTTGGACGAATTCAAAGCGCGGCGTGAAACGGCGAATGTAAGTTAAAATTTTTCTTTCTTTTTAACAATTAAGTCTGCTAAACTACCGGCTATTCAACGGAGAA
>DAITPE010000463.1:0-4806 GCA_036833775.1 Pyrinomonadaceae bacterium
TGTTTTTTAATCGCGGAAGAAAATTATTTCCCGTTGAACGCTCAGGCTCTCTCAAATCTCAGAGAACACATCCTTCAACGCCGAATCCTTTTTCTCCGTTAAATATTTAATATTTCAACGCCGAAATATTCTTTGTCAGCACTCGCATACTTAATGTGAGCGGTCGCATATCCTTTGCGAGCACTCGCATAGCCAATGTTAGTGCTCGCATAGCCAATGTTAGTGCTCGCATTCACTATGCGAGTGGTCGCATAGCCTATGTTAGTGGTCGCATTCACTATGTGAGCACTCGCAAAGGCAATGTTAGTGATCGCAAAGAACATTTCGTCATTAAAAAATATCTGAAAGCCGATTTTTCTTTAATTTCGACGGCTTTTGAATGGTTTTCTCTTGGTGTAAGAGAATTTTCACGGGTCTGTTTTCGCAATGAAACAGGCTTTAACAATCAACAAGAAGACAATTAAGGAGAAATCAAAATGTCAAAAAAAAGAAGATTATCACCGAATAAATTAGCGGAAGAAAGAGCATCTTTTGAAAACCTGAAAGCAATGTCGGGTTATCGTTCGCAAAAGCCCGAATATGAAGTGGCGGCGATTCAGACGGTTGTGACCGAACTTGACGACGCGATCGCCAGAGAATCGACACTGCTCGCCGAGCTTGCCGAAGTGCGCGACATAATTGCCGAAAAAGGAACGGCGTTAGCCGAGAAAAATGACGGTTCGGCGACACAGGTCGCCGCGCAGTTCGGTGAAGATTCGCCGCAATATCAATCTTTGGGACGCAAACGAAAATCCGAACGCGGCACCAGAGGCAGAGGCGGAAGCAGTCAGGGCGGAAATACGCCTTAAGTAGTAGAACAAACTTCAGTTTGTTCATTTGTCGAGAAAGTCGAACCATTTGTTTTCAAACGGTTCAGCGGTTACGCGGAGAGACAAACTGAAGTTTGTCTTACTTTAGTCGTACAAACTTCAGTTTGTTCATTTTCAAAACCGAACGAGATCATTGTTTTCGATCATTTCGTCGGTTACGCGGAGAGACAAACTGAAGTTTGACTGACAAAAAAACGAAAGGCGGAAAATAACTACAAACAAATTTCCGCTTTTCGGTAAAAAATTACATTTACACACTTAGAAGTTGAGAAATTGCCTCGTGATTTGACTCTGAATTTGATACTTCAAACCAACGATTCATGCCTTGCGCGATGATTTCACAACCATAAAACATAAAAATTTGGAGATAAATATGAAAAAAATAATAATGTCGTTCGTTTGTTTAACTATTCTATTCAACAGCCTTGCGTTTGCGGGCGTGGATTCAAAAAAAGCCGAATTCGTCGGCGGCACGTTGAAGGATAAATATTTCCCGAACCAAAAGAAAAACGTCAGCGGATTGCTGAAAACCGAAGACGAAAAGATGCTCAAATTCGAGTATAAACTCGGCAGCGAAAATAAAGTTTACGAGATTCCATACGACCAGATTTTGGACATCGAATACGGACAAAAAGCCGGAAGACGAGTCGGCGCGGCGATCGCAACCGCGATTTTATTAAGTCCGGTCGGTTTGTTTCTGCTCTTTTCAAAGAAACGCAAACATTTCGTAACGATCGGCTACAAAGACGAAGCCGGAACGGAACAAGTCGCCGTGTTTGAATTAGGCAAGGGAATCGTGCGCACGACTCTGCCGATTCTGAAAGCGCGTTCGGGCAAGGAAATCACTTACCAAGACGAAGAAGCCAAAAAATCGAGCAAAGGAACGGAATAAAACGATTGGAACGCAAGCGACTCGCTTGCAATGAGCGTGTAACGCGAAAACGTCGTTTAGAAACTTTGATTTAGAGATTCTAAACTCTATTACGACGCGTTCGCGCCGTTTGCAAGCGAGCCGCTTGCGTTCCAGTCAATCGATCTTATCAACACGAACCGCCGTGATTTTATATTCGGGCGTATTTACCAAACGGTCGCGGTGCGGCGAGGTGACGTTGTTTAAAAAGATTTCGGTGTTGTGAAAGGTGGCGTAAAGCTCGCCTTTTTTTACTTTGTCGTTGATGTGGACGGGGATTTTCGCTTCGCCGTATTTGCTTTGTAAGTTTACAATTTCGCCGTCTTTGAACGAGAGTTTTTCGGCATCGAACGGATTGATTTCGAGCAGATCGGTCGGGCGAAGTTTGGCGTTATTCGTGCGCTGCGTCATCGTTCCGGCGTTGAAATGGAAGAGCGTTCTGCCTGTTGTAAGTAAAAAAGGAAAGTCATCCGTGACGATCTCTTCGGTCGGCGCAAACGGAATCCGTTTCAGTGCGGCGCGTTTGCCGAGCGGGAATTCTTCGGTGTGGAGAACTTCCGTTCCGTTGTCGTTTTCGTCGAAACAATTCCATTGCAAACCTTGTTTATCCAATCTTTCGTAAGTGATTCCGTAACTCGCTTTCCACACGGCGCGGATCTCGTTCCAGATTTCTTCGGGCGAATTAAAAGCGAAATGTTCGCCGCTGCCCATCGCTTTCGCGAGTTCGCAGATGATCTCCCAATCGCTTTTTGAATTTCCGCGCGGGCTGACGGCTTGGCGGATGCGCTGAACGCGGCGTTCGCCGTTCATAAACGTGCCGTCTTTTTCGTAGGACGAAGCGGCGGGCAGAAAAACGTGCGCGAATTCGCGGGCGGTTTCGTTCATAAACATATCTTGGACGATGACCAATTCCATCGAACGCAAAGCTTTTTCGGTATCGTGCGCGTCGGCGTTCGTCAAATAAATGTCGTAGCCGATCGTCCACAAAGCTTTGAGTTCGCCGACTGCCGCCGAATCCATCATCTGCAAAAGATTCAAACCTTTTTCGTGCGGAACGGGCGCGTTCCAAACCGATTCAAACAGTGCGCGACCGGCATCGAGCGAAATACTGCCCGTCAAATTTGCCGGATCACAACCCATCTGCGCCGAACCTTGCACGTTATTTTGTCCGCGTAAGGGGTTAACGCCCGCGCCGCGTTTGCCGAGGTTTCCCGTCAAAAGCGCGAGATTGACGATGCACATCACGCCCTCGGTGCCTTGGAAATGTTCGGTCATTCCGAGTCCGTGAACCGTCATCGCGGGTTTTGCGTTCGCATAAATCCGCGCCGCTTTGCGCATATCTGCGGCGGAAACTCCGCAGAGTTTGGCAACTTTTTCGGGCGAAAAATCTTTGATAAATTCGCGGTATTCTTCAAATTCGGAAACTCTTTCGGCAACAAAATTCGGATCGAAAAGACCTTCTTCGACGATCACGTTTGCAATCGAATTAAAGATCAAAACATTAGTTCCGGGGCGAATCTGCAAATGAACTTCGGCGTGTTTCGTGAGTTCGGTTTTGCGCGGATCGATCACGATAAGCTTGGCTTTTTTACGAAGCGCGGCTTGGCGGATTCGTTCGCCGACGATCGGGTGATTTTCGGTCGGATTCGCGCCGCAGATCATAATCGCGTTGGCAAATTCGACATCGTTAAAGGAATTTGTCGCCGCGCCCGTGCCGAGCATCGTTTTGATCGCGGCGGCGGACGGCGTATGGCAGACACGCGCACAGCAATCGACATTGTTGTTTTCAAGACAAACTCTTGCGAATTTCTGCGCGAGATAATTTTCTTCGTTCGTCGCACGAGCCGAACCGAGAACGCCGATTGCTTGTTTGCCGTTTTCGGCGACGATCTTCTTTAATTTGTTTGCCGTAAATTGTAAGGCTTCGTCCCACGAAACCGTGCGCCATTCGCCTTTTTCACGAATCAAAGGCTCGGTCACGCGGTCTTTCGAATCGACAAAACCGAACGCGTAACGACCTTTGACGCAAAGATGACCGTGATTGACAGGCGCGTCTTGTGCAGGTTTTATCTGCACGATCTGATCGTTTTTCGTGCCGACGTTCATCTCGCAACCCGTTCCGCAATACGGGCAGACGGTTTTTGTCCAATTGGTCGGTTCGCCGAATTTTATGACGGATTTATCTTCGAGCGCACCCGTCGGGCAAGTATCGACACACGCGCCGCAGCTCACGCACGAACTGTCTTTCAATTGCGGACTCGCATCGGGAACGATCACGGTTTGTGCGCCGCGATTGACGACCTGCCAGACGAATCTGCCTTGAACTTGCTCGCAAATACGGACGCACCGATTGCAGTGAATACAGCGCGACATATCGACTTCGATATACGGATGCGTCGTGTCGGTTTTGAGGTTTGTTTTGTCGTTTAAAAAGTCTTCTTTGGTTAAGTGATAATCTTCGGCGAGCTTGTGAAAATGTTTGTCGGGATGTTGTTCAAACGCGGAAAACGGGTAATTATGCGCAAGCATTTTGAGATTGAATTCACGCGCTTTTTCGAGTTCGGGCGTGTGGATTTCGATCTCCATTCCTTCCTTGATCTCGGTCATACAAGAAGCGACCGGACGGTCTTGTCCTTTCACCTCGACGATGCAAAGCCGACACGCGCCGCAAGGTTTCAAGCGTTTATCGTTGCAAAGCGTCGGAACGTAAATGCCGACCGATTTCGAGGCTTCGAGAATCGTTGTTTCTTTATCAAATTGATGTTCTACTCCATTAATTTTCGTCTTGACCATTATTTTCTCCGCGATCTGGTTAAGCTGTTAGACAAGTTGCCGATAATGACAATCGCAACAATTATGCCAAGTGTTTTGCAGGGAAAAACGCAGAAATTGTGTTGAATTGATGGAAAGTTTGCGGAAATTTTCGGTTTGAAGCGAAAAGTTTCGCAGTAAAAAAGTAACGCAGGCGTCGCGCCTGCAGTCTTGAACGCGTCCCGCGTTCATCTGACGGAAGCCGGAGGCATCCGA
>DAITPE010000464.1:0-4797 GCA_036833775.1 Pyrinomonadaceae bacterium
AATCGACGTTTGCGCGATTTGGAAAAACTCTCGATAAATCCTTCGGCATTCGTGATGGTTTTACGAAAACGTCTTTCCAACGCCGTTTTGCTAGCGGTCGAAAAATTTGCAGGCGAAAGAATTTTGCGTTTTAAATTTCTCAATCAAAATGATCTCGGCGAGATGGAAAATTATTCGATGATTGCGCAAATCACGGGACGTTCGGCAAATCTTTTTCTGCTCGATGCAAACGATTTTATTATCGATTCTATCCGCGAAACGAACGGAAACGGGCAGGAAATTGCGACAAAATATGCGCCGCCCGTTCGTGACGAAGCGACGAAGCGACGAAGCGACGAAGCGAGTTTTTCGCAAGGTGATTTTGAAAGTTTATCTGAAGCTTTGGATAATTTTTATCTCGAAAAAGAAGCCGAAACGCAATTTTTACAGAAAACGAAAGCGGCGCAATCAAAAATAAAACAAGAAATCTCAAAGCGCGAAAAGCTTGGTAAAAAACTCGAAAAAGATTTGGAAAATCACGGCGACGCTGAAAAATGGAAGCGTTTCGGCGATTTGATCTTGGCAAACTTGGCGGACGCGATTCGTGTTGAAAATAAAGTTTTGGTAATTGATTATTTCGACGAAAATATTCCGACGCTCGAAATCGAAGTTGACGAAAACGATTCTTTGACTGAAGCCGCCGAAAAGTTTTTCAAGCGTTATACAAAAGCGCGAAATGCAAAGGAAGAGATCAGCAAAAGACTCGAAATTTTGCAAAATGAATTATTTGATCTAAGAGAAAAATCGGAAAGATTAAATCGCGCGATCGAAGAAAAGAATGAAGATGTTTTAGCCGAATTTATTGAAGCGAAAGTTGAAAAAATTCCGACGAAATCGAAAGAAAAACAAACCGAAAACTTTAAAGGCGCACGTCGTTTTACATCGAGCGAAGGTTACGAAATTTTGGTCGGGAAAGGTGCGAAAGATAATGATTTTTTGACGTTTCGCGTTGCGAAATCGTTGGATTTTTGGCTTCACGCCGCAGATTATCCGGGTTCTCACGTCGTCGTTCGTAATCCGAATCGGCAGGAAATTCCGCAGAAAACCTTGCTCGAAGCCGCACAGCTCGCCGCTTTTTACAGCCACGCTCGCGAGCAACCGAAAGTTGCCGTTCATTTTACGCAGAAAAAATTTGTGAATAAACCGAAAGGCTCGAATTTGGGTTTGGTGAGTTTGTCGAGTTTTAAAACGATTCTCGTCGAACCGAAAATCGAAATAGAAATGCAATAAAAAAGAAATCGGAGAAAATTATTCATCCGATTTCCTTTTTTTTCAGTTAAAGTCAGCTTTATTCGTTTGCTACTTTTTCGACGTTCTCTTTCAATTGTCCAAGAACTTTCGGACCACCGCCGACAAAAACGCCGCGTAAACGTCCTTCACGATCGATCAGATAACTTTGCGGAACGCCGGAAAATTTGCTCGCTTTCATCATTTGCTCGGTCGCTTCGTTTGAAACGCGAACGAGTTCGTAATTCAATCCCATTTTTTCGCTGAACTTTTTAATATTGTCAACATTTTCGGGATTTCCGTCTTCGTCGCCGACGTTTAAACCGATGATATGCAAGCCTTTATCTTTGAATTTTTCCTGCATCGCGATCAGTTCGGGCATTTCCGCGCGGCAAGGTCCGCACCAAATTCCCCAAAGATTAAACAACAAAACTTTGCCTTTGCGGTCTTCGATCGTAATTTTGCTTCCATCCAAAAGTTCTAATTCAGCCTTCGCCATCGCTGTCGGCGCGGGCGGATATTTTGACGATTCGCTCGATTTATTTTCGCCCTTGTTTTCTGCTTGCGAATTTGTTTGCGCGGTTTCGTTCGTTTGCGAACTCGTTTTCGTTCCGCAGCCCGTTAAACTTGAAAAAATGATTGCCAGAAAAAGAAATAACCCGATATTTTGTAAAAATCTCTTCATAAAAATTAACCGATGTCCTGCAAGCGCAAAACGATGAGCGTTGCAATAACCAATATAAAAAACATTAGCATTAAAACTAACTGATTCAAAATCTCGTGCATCCACGGATGCAAAAACGTCACGTAATTGCTCAAATCTTCAGGAATTTTAACGGCTTCGGCGATCTTCGGCGGATCGTCCAATTTCGGCGTGGAAGCGTTTTGTCCGTTTCGCAATTTGTCTTGAAAATCCTGTAATTTATCTTCCGAATCTTTTTTATACGCGTCCAAATCTTTTTTCGCGTCGGCAATGATGCGTTCGTTTTCAGCTTCGACAAATTTATAAAGTCCCAAACCTTTCGTTTTTCCGTTCGGTTCCGCGCCTTCTTTTTCGAGCGTGTCGAGCGTCGAAAAACGCTTCATCGTATCGAAAGACCAAGCCGCCGGCATCGTCAAACTGATAACTTTATTCAAGCCCGTCGGAACGCCGACGAGTCCTGAAAATAAAATCTGCGGAATCAAAATAAGCGGCACCAGACTCGTTGCCATTTCCGAAGTTTTGACGAGCGCGGAAATTAAAAGTCCGAGTGCAATGCCGACGCCTGCCGTCAAAAGCATCGCCCAAAATTGCGGAATTCCCAAAAATTCGCCCGGCATCGGCATCAATCCAACTAAATCGAGCAATTTCAACGGCACAAATAATAAAATGCACTGAATGCCAACGATTATTCCCAAAACGAAAAGTTTCGACGCGACATACGGCAAAATGCCGAGATTTACCATTCGTTCGCGCTTGTAAACGGCGTTTTCGCGGATGATCTCGCGCGCTGAAACCGACGTTCCGAACCAGACCGCGACGAGCGACATAACGAAATAAACGAAATCGCGCGGTTGGTTTGCGCCCATTACGAAAAACGTCAGAACCGCAATGATCGGTGCTTGCGCAAAAAGTATGAAAAGATTGAGTTTGTCTTTGAAAAGAACTTCTGCGTAACGGCGTGAAAGCGTCAGAAATTGCCGAATTGCGCCGAAAATACCAAGTCTGCGTTTCTTTTGCACGCCTGCGCTTTGCACTTTGCCGAGTTCCTTCAAAGGTTCGTAAACATTGTGCTGATATTGCGGGGTTTGCGTAAATTTCTGCTTCCACTCATTCGCTATTTGTTCGGTGATCTGCTGTCGATTTGCGTTCGTGCTTTGATGAATTTTCTTTTCGATCGGTTCTTCGAGCTTGTCGTAAAGTTCCTTGAAACTCTTTGCGTTCAAATGTTTCAAAGCTTCGTCAGGCGTTCCGTAAAACGCGAGTTTTCCGCGCATCAAAACGACGATCTTATCGAAAAGTTTGACGTTTTCCATCGCGTGCGTCGTCAGAATCACGGTTCTGCCCGATTCGGCGATCTGACGGAAAAGCTTCATGATCTTTTCTTCCGTCGCCGGATCGAGTCCCGAAGTCGGTTCGTCCAAGAAAATCACAGATGGTTTTGTGATGAGTTCGACCGCGATCGAAACGCGCTTTCGCTGTCCGCCCGAAAGCTGATTGATCGGCACGTTTTTGCGTTCGGTCAAGCCCGTCACATCCATTACTTCTTCGATGATCTGGTCGATTTCTTTTGAAGAAACATCGCTCGAAAGACGCAGTTTGGCGACGTAAAAAAGCGTTCGGTAAACCGTCAATTCGCGGTGAATGATGTCGTCTTGCGGCACGTAGCCGATCGATTGTTTGAGCGCGTCGAGATTTTGATAAAGGTCAAGATTATTTATCAAAACGCTGCCCGACGAAGCCGGACGCATTCCGTTGAGCGCGTCCATAAACGTCGATTTTCCCGCGCCCGAAGGTCCGAGAAGTCCGATAAATTCGTTCGGCTGAATCGAAAGCGAAACATTGTCGAGCAGACGAATTTGCCCGCCGCCCGCACGATTTTTTACGTCTTTCGTGATATTTATCGAATCGATGCGCGTTTTCGAGCGCGTATCGAAAACGCCGACGTTTCCGCCCGCGTCGATCTGAATCAAAAACGAACCGATTTGAACCGCGTCGTTCGGCGAAATCACGCATTTTGAAACGCGGTTTCCATTGACGTAAACGCCGTTCGTCGAATTCAAATCTTCGACGGCGATTCCTGTATTCGTGCGCGTCAAACGCGCGTGACGATTGGAAATCTGCAAACCGTCGAGGCTGATTTCGTTTTTTTCGTCGCGCCCGATCGTCAATTCTTTTTTGTCGCCGAACGCGAGCGACATCAGCAGTTGCGGTTTTGCGGATTCGTCGGTGCGGCGTTTTCCCGAAATATTTCCGAGATTTATCGCCATCGTTTTTGAACCGATCTCGACGTTGTTTTCGGGCAAGTTTGCAAGCTGTCCGACGGCGATCGAACGCTGTCCGGCAAGACTTGCGCCTTTGGGAGCGACGCGCGATGGCGAATTGAAACGCAAAACGGGTCCGCCCATTCCGAGTTCGACTCGATCGTCGTGATAAAGCGGCGTCGGCGCGGAAATTCGTTGTTCGTTGACCAGCGTTCCGTTAAAACTGCCGTTGTCGTAAAGCACGAAATTGCCGTTTTCCTGCCGAATTTCCGCGTGTTTGCGCGAAACCATCACGGCGGAAGATTCGATCACGACATCGCAATGCGTTTCGCGTCCGAGCCAGAAATTGTTTTTCTGAATCTTGATCGGCGTTTGGTTGCGGTTAAGAAATTCGAGCTGCGGAATTTCGCCTTTTTTCGGCGAATGAACTTCGCTGTTCGATTTCGGCGTAGTATCGAAAGTCGGAATTGCGGGTTTCGGCGATTTCGGGTAATTCGATTGCTGAAAAGGCGAATTTTTCGGTTCGGCAACAGGCTGAATTTCAAATTGCGATGATTTTTGTTTTTG
>DAITPE010000465.1:0-4794 GCA_036833775.1 Pyrinomonadaceae bacterium
GCTAGTCTTTTTGAAATTAATGAGCATTTTTTCGACTCTTTCCAAAATAACCAAACGCCGTTTGTATTACGCGACCGTCGCAATTTTCTTTGCGATCTGCTTCGGTGCGCTCGGTTTTCATTATCTGGAAGGCTGGAATTTACTCGACAGTTTCTATATCGCGACCGAAACCGTCACGACCGTCGGCTATGGCGATCTTCCGCCGCGTTCGCGCAACGGAAAATTGTTTGCGATCGTTTTTATGCTGTTCGGCGCAGGCACGGTTTTGTATGCACTGACGGTTTTGGCGCAATCGGTGTTGCAATCCGAACTCGTCGAAGCACTCGATTCGAGACGTAAATTTAGAGAAATGGATAAATTAAAAGATCATTTTATCGTGTGCGGCGCAGGTCGCGTCGGTCGGCGCGTGATCCGTAATCTGCAAAAGGAGAAGCTTTCTTTCGTGGTTATCGAACAAGACGAAAAACGCCTTGCCGAATTTGAAAAAGAGGAAATTCAATTTCTGATCGGCGATGCCACGCTCGAAGAAAACTTAATTCAAGCCGGAGTAAAACGTGCCAAAGGTTTGGCAAGCTGTCTGGCTGACGATGCGGCGAATGTTTACGTCGTTTTGACCGCGCGCGGAATGAACGAAACGCTGCACATCGTCGCCCGCGCCGTCGAAGAACAAGCCGAACCGAAATTGATCCGCGCCGGAGCCAGCCGCGTCGTCGCGCCGACGATCATCGGCAGTCAATCGATGGCTCGTGCATTGTTAAAGCCTGCAATCGCTGATTTTATGGAATCGATCGTCGCCGAAACGCTCGATCTCGTTTTTGAAGAAGTTGCGATCGGCAAACATTCGATCTACGCCGGAAAATCTTTGCGCGAAACGAATCTGAGCCGCGAACTTAGTTTAATTGTAATTGCAATTCGGCGAAATACCGGCGAACTTTCTTTCAATCCGAAAGGCGACACGCTGATCGAAGAAGGCGATTTATTGATCGTCGTCGGAAAAGCCGATTCGATGAAAATGCTGGTAGAAATGAATAAATCTTAAAACTGTTAGTTAGTTGTTCGTTGTTCGTTGTTCGTTGAAAATCTGCGATTGACGGCTGACGGTTTTCTCTTTCCTGTTCAACTATTTATAATCAAAATTATGAAAATTCTCGTTACGGGCGGAAGCGGTTTTCTCGGCTCGCATATTTGCGAATATTTTAATGCCGACGATTTTTCGCGGCGTTCAAATCTCGATCTTTTAAAGCCGCAAGACGCACAAATCGTTGAAGATTACGACGTTGTCATTCATCTTGCCGCCGAACTCGACAAAGACCCGAAAAATGCCGAACACGTTTTTTTGACGAATGTCGAAGGAACCGTCAACATTTTGCGTTCGATGAAAAAAGATTCGGTCTTTATTTTCGCTTCGACGAAAGACGTTTATGGTCGTTTTGCCGATAATTATCAGCAAGTTGCGGAAAATTGTCCGACAATTTACAGCGGACAATCCGCGCTCGAATGGTCGAAATTGATCGCTGAAAGATACGTCGAATTTTACGCGCATCAACGAAATTTTCGTTCGTGTGTTTTCCGCCTTTCGACAATTTACGCCAGAAAATCGCAAGGAAATACACCGAATTTCGTAACGCATTACGCCGACGCGCTCAATTTCGGCGAACGGCTTCGACTTCCCGCAAACGGAAATCCGCGCCGCGATTTTCTGCACGTTCAGGATTTTGCGAAAGCTTGCCAAGCATTTATCGATTCGGTCATTCGCCACGGACTATACAATCTCGGCGGCGGTTCAAAATACGCTTTAACGATGCGCGAATTAGTCGCCAAATTAGAAGAAGTTTCGGGATTGCAGGCTTTGATCGACGAAGAAAATCCATTGCCCGCGCCCGCGCCGATGAATTACGTTACCGACTTGAGTTTGGTAACGCAGGAACTGGACTGGAAACCCGAAATTTCTCTCGAAGACGGACTTAAGACTTTATTCTTTGCTTGAATTTTTAACGCAAAGACGCGAAGTAGCAAAGGCGCAAAGGTTTTTAAGGTTTGGTGAAAATAGCTTAAACTCGACTTGATTTCGATATTACTCTCAAAATTATGACAGAAAACGAGATTAGTAAAATTATTGTCGATTCGGCGATTGAAGTTCATAAAACTCTGGGCGGTCCGGGTTTGTTGGAAAGCGTTTACCATGAATCTTTGTATTTTGAACTTCAATCACGCGGTTTGTTGGTCGAAAAAGAACTACAAGTGCCGATTACATACAAAGGTAATAAATTAGCCGCACCTTTGCGTCTTGATCTTTTGGTTGAAAGGAAAGTTATTATCGAAGCCAAATCTGTCGTGAACTACAACAATATCTTTGAAACACAAGTTCTGACCTACTTGCGTCTCCTAAATTTGAAACTCGGTTTAGTCATAAATTTCGGCGAAAAAAGAGTTTCAAGCGGAATTCATCGAGTTGTAAATAATCTTTAAAAACCTTTGCGCCTTAAGCATCTTTGCGACTTTGCGTTAAAATAATCCTGTGAAAATTCTCGTGCGCGGAACAAATTGGATCGGTGATGCGGTGATGACGATTCCCGCTTTGCGTGAACTTCGCCGCATTTTTCCGACGGCGAAGATTTCTCTGCACACGCGGAAATGGGCGCAAGGAATTTTTCAAGATGCATCGTTTATTGATGAAATAATTGCGTTTGAAAAGACAGGCTCGAAAATAAAAGATTCGCTTTTGCAATCGAAGCAAATTAAAAATCAAAATTTCGATCTCGCCGTTTTATTTACAAATTCGTTTGAATCCGCACTCGTTTACAAGCTCGCTAAAATTCCGCGCCGTTTCGGATTTGCTAAAGAAGGCAGAAGTTTTTTGTTGACGGATTCGGTTGCGATGCCCGATTGGAAAAACGAACGGCACGAAGTTTTTTATTATTTGAGTTTGATCGCGGAAATCGAGAATGCGTATTTTGGAACCAAAACTGTTTTGGAAAACGCGCCCGTTACAAAACTCGAAATTTCGGACGAAAGAAAAATCGAAGCGCGAAAGATTTTGGAAAAGAACGGCGTTGATCTTTCTAAAAAAACGATCGCGCTCGGCGTCGGTTCGACAAATTCACGAGCAAAGCGTTGGCAGGCGGAAAGTTATGCGAAGTTGAACGATTTTTTGCAAAACGAATTAAATTATAATGTCGTGCTGGTCGGCGCGTTTGACGAGATGGAAGTTTCAAACAAAGTTGCGGAATTATCAAACAAAAAACCGATAATTTTGACGGGAAAAACCGATCTTTCCGAAGCCGTCGGCGTTTTGTCCGAAATCGATCTTTTGGTTTCAAACGATATGGGTTTGGCGCACGTTTCGGCGGCAGTCGGCACGAAAACGCTCGTCATTTTCGGTCCGACGAACGAAAAAACGACGCAGCCGATCGGTTCGGAAATTATCCGCAAAAACGTCGATTGTGCGCCTTGTATGAAACGCGATTGCCCGATCGATCATCGTTGTATGACACAAATTTCGCCCGAAGAAGTTTTTGAAAAAGCGCGAAAAATGTTAGAAGTTTAATAGGAAAAATGCCGACAGAATCAAATTCAAAAACTAAAACAGTTTTCATTGACCGCGACGGAACTCTGATCGAAGAAGTAAATTTTCTTTCAAAAGTTGAAGATTTGCGATTTTTTTCGTTCACGGATGAAGCCGTTAAACTTCTGAAAGCAAACGGTTTTTTAATAATCGTCGTGACAAATCAATCAGGCATTGCGCGAAAAATCTTCACCGAAATGGCGATGCACGAAATTCACGAAAAGATTCAAAACCAACTTTCCGAAAAGCTCGACGGTTTTTATTTTTGTCCGCATTTGCCGACAGACGGCTGTGTTTGCCGCAAACCGAATCTCGGAATGATCGAAGACGCTTGCAAAGATTTCGAGATCGATCTCGAAAATTCGTGGATGATCGGCGATAAGATTCTCGATGTTGAATTAGGTTTTAACGCGAAACTAAAAACTGCTTTGGTTTTAACGGGTTACGGAACAAACGACGCGGAAAAGTTATCGCAAAAACCCGACATTGTCGCTGAAAACTTGCTCGAAGTTGTCAAAAAAATCATTTCTTAAATATAATATTTCCGCCGAAGCATAAAGGCTTTGCAAATTTTCTCGCCCTATTTTTTTTTCAAATGTTCGATTTCAACGAAAAGTTTCTAAACAGCATTTCAAAACAAACGACTCGAATCCAAACTTTGATCATCGGTCGTTTGCTCGTCATTTTTCTGCTGCTCGTCGCAAGCTGGGTTTGGCACAGCGGCACTTTGAAACTATCGTTCGACAATTTTCCGCAAGGACTTTTTCTCGTTTTTTTGATTTCGGTCGGACTGACGATCGTTTACTTTTTCATTTTAAGATTAAGTAAAAATTTCACTTGGCAAATACGTGTTCAATTTATTCTCGACGCGCTTTTGATCACTTCGCTCGTTTGGCGAACCGGCGATCTGACATCTCCGTATATTTCGCTTTACATTGTTTTAATTGGCGTTTCGAGCATATTTTTGAAAGCGCACGAAACGCTTTTAACTGCCGCCGGATGCGTTTTGCTTTTTACGTCGCTTTCGGTTTTGAGCGCAACTTCCGTGATAAATTCGCTGAATGCGTCTTTTGATCCGTCAAAATCGGTTCAAATTATCGCGTTTCACGTCGTCGCTTTTCTCGTTGTCGGAATGCTTGCTTCGCGTCT
Source organism: Pyrinomonadaceae bacterium (assembly GCA_036833775.1). GTDB lineage: Bacteria > Acidobacteriota > Blastocatellia > Pyrinomonadales > Pyrinomonadaceae > JAJQRF01. The sequence continues at coordinate 4,715 of DAITPE010000465.1, forward strand.
TTCGGAAAGACAAGCTTCGGGCGAACAATTAAAGAAAACCGCGAAAACGCTTGCCGATTTGCAGCTTTTACACGAAAGAA
>DAITPE010000466.1:0-4787 GCA_036833775.1 Pyrinomonadaceae bacterium
CGACGGCAAGAGCGATCCGGCAGTTTTCAGACCTTCGACAGGCGAATGGTTTTACTCGGCAAGTAGTCAGGGCGGAACACATTTAAGAGCGGCGTTGTGGGGGTTAGCGGGAGATAAACTTGTTCCTGCCGATTACGATGGCGACGGCAAAACTGACGCGGCAATCTATCGAAACGGACTGTGGGCAATTTATAACAGCAGTAACGGCTCGAACACGATCCTGACGTTCGGACAATCAGGCGACAAACCCGTTGCGGCAGATTACGATGGCGACGGGAAAGCAGATGTCGGAGTTTATCGACCGAGCGACGGAACTTGGTATATCTTGAGATCGACGAGCGGATTTCAAGCTCTGACATTCGGTAACAGCACCGATCTGCCGATTCAAAACGCTTTCGTTCAATAAAACTCGCTTACAACAAAAAAAGTGCTTTGCGTTCATTGAACGCAAAGCACTTTTTTTGCGCATCACTTTTCTTAAGATTGTAAACGCAAAAGCGCGGCGCGGCTCATTTCCTTCATCGGCGCGTCTAAACCCGTCCAGAGTTTTTGCTGTTCCATTGCTTGCGCGATGAGCATTGCAAGTCCGCCGATCTTCGGAACTTCGGCAATATCGGCTTCTTGCATTAAAGGCGTTTGAAATGGAATATAAACGAGGTCGTAAACGAGATGCAAACCTTTTAACTGCTCTGCAATCGCCGCGCTCACGCCGTCGGCTTTGCCTTTCATTCCCAAAGGCGTTGTGTTTACTAAAATGTCGAATTCTTTGTAAGTTGTTCGTGGTTCGTCGTTCGTTGAAAGTTGTTTTAATTCAACCGCAAATTCTTCGGCGAAAGGTTTTGCTTTTTCCAAATCTCTTGCAAAAACGGTGACTTCCGCGCCTTGTTTTTTGAGCGCGTAAACGCAGGCACGCGCCGCGCCGCCTGCGCCGATGACGACGACTTTTGCGCGTTGAAGATCGCCGTAGGAATTTAAAAGCGGTTCGATAAAACCTTGTGCGTCGGTGTTGTAGCCGTAAAGCTTGCCGTCAACGATTTTCACCGTGTTGACCGCACCGATCGCTTTGGCGGTTTCGTCGATAAAATCGAGATGTTTGATGATCGCTTGTTTATGCGGAATCGTGACGGAAAAACCTTTGAAATTTAGTTCGACTTCGCGCGTTTCTGGCTTGACCATTCGTTTGATAAATTCGTCCAGATTATTAACTTGAAGCGGCACGAAAACCGAATTGAGTTTATGAATTTTGAAGGCTTCGTTGTGAATATACGGCGACATCGAAACGCTCGTGTTGCTGCCCAAAATCCCGTAAACTTCCGTGTTTTCGTTCAATTCGTTCGCGCGGTAAACGTCAATCAAATCACTCGCCGAAACTTGTCCCGGCGCAGTTTCGCTGCCCGAATCGAGCGAAGCATAAGTCATAAACGCGCCATGCGCCAAACCCAAAATCCGCGTCCACTTTCCCGCTTCACCCATTGCAATTGGAATAATTTGTTTGTTGTCGGATTTTGCGCGTTCGAGAAGTTTCCAAATTGGAATTGTGTCTGTTATAACAGAAGTTTGAACTGCGATTTTAACAATGTCGGCTGGAGTTTCCTTCATTGTTTTATAGATATTATTTAGTTCGGACGGAACTTTTTCAAAATCGTGGTGAGAAAAAATAAACTTGTGCTTTTTGGCATTCTTGAAAAAAGAAATTATAGGAACTGCCGAAGTTTCAAAATTGTTCCAGCATTCAATTAAAAGTGCCGTTACACCGCCCTGAAACGGGTCGAAATAGTCCAACGTATTTGACGCGAGTATTTTTTCCCAAACCCGAAAAGTATCTGGAATTATATAGGTTTCTTCGGATGTTTCGATGGTTTCTGTTTCAACCGATTTGTGCATCGCCGCCAGAATCGGAGCTTTGATTGAGGGTTTGATTTTTTTGAACAACTTGAAAAAATTATCTAACTCGCTGAATGATAAAGAATCAAAACGAATCTCGATCACGTCTGCCAAATCTTCGGCGCGTTTGATTTGTTGAATGAGTTCGTCGGCGGTTTCGGCACAGACCGAGACGCAGATTTTTCCGTTGTTCATTGATAATATTTAAGCGAATCTCACTCCGAAATCCCAAATCCGCAATCCCATATCCCAAATCGCTATGCGTTCGTTTCGGGTTTGTTGAGCGATGACGGCATTGAAAAAATAAAGGTTGCCGAAGCGATCAGACACGCGATCAGCGCAACGGCGGCGGCGGCAACGATCAAAGTTTTACTGCTTTGCTTGACGGCGATAGCGACCAAAGCCCAAGCGACCGCCAGCGGGTAAAAGTAATTCGTCAACTGAATCCGAACAAAAACGGCGAGTGCGCCAGCGAAAAGAAGTAATCCTGCGCCGATCAAAATCGCGGTTGAATCTGCGACCTTCACGCCTAAAGTGACGAGCCAGATCGAGATATTCAAAATAGTTGCGGCTGTCACCCAACCGAAATAGATTCCGAAAGTTCCTTTCGCAAACCAATATTCGCCGTTCGTTTCGGTCTTGATGAGTTTTGTGTTGATGAACCCGAGCGTCGCCAGCAAAAGAATAATTAACGCTACGCAAACGCCGACCATTTCCAAACTCCAGAAATAAAGCCACGCGCAATTTAAGACGCAAGTGATGAGATAGTCGCGTCGAATGCCGCGAAATCTTTCCAGTTGCGACGGCAGAAATTGATAAATACTGAAAGCGATGCTGCCGAGATAGATCAAGCTCCAGATCGAGAATGCATATCCGGCGGGCGTGATAAACGTCGGATTTTTGTCGGAAACAACATTTGTCAACACGCCGCCGAGCTTTCCGGTGGCGGCGAAATAATTGAAAATGATCGTGCCGAGCGTGGCGATAATGACGAGAATCGGCTGTATTTTGTCGTTCATAATTTTATTTGGAAAACAATCGATTTATTAATATACTGTCATAAATTTACGGTTGAAAGAAGTTATGAAAGAATAAACGTATAATTTTTTAATAATCAGCGGTATCTTTGAAATATGGTTTTTATCATTTTGGTCACAGCGGTAGTTTTGTCGATAATGTTTTGGGCGGTGATTCTGCCGTTTAAGCCTGAATCGGTCAAAATTGTCGGAAAATTTGTTTGTAAACCGAATGAAAAGATGGAAGTTTCGACTTCTAACGCGAGTTATCATCAACGCGGCGAACGGTCGATCCAGATTTATTGCAATGATTACGGAAATAAAAGGCTCGTCAACGGAAAGACTTTTTTGTTCGCATTTCTTTTTTCCTTTGTATTAATGCTGCCGTTTTCCTTTATAATCGTCTTTGCGGTTTACAAATATTTCGGTTTGTAAACGTTTTAGTTCACTATTTCGTATAAAAATTACGGAAAACGTAAAGAAGTGTAAATGAATCAAAGTCCGCGATTCGGGTTTTTCGACCGAATTGCTTGAAAATGCGTCTTAATAATGTTTATGGCACTATGCTTGCTTTATAAACGAGCGGCGCACTTTTCATCTTTCCCCTGTGCGTATTTAAATGAGATGAAAAGAGGTTTGAAAAAAATGAAAGCTTTGAAAAATTTATTGTTTGCGATGCTTCTGACGATCGGACTTTCGTTGGCGGTTTCGGCGCAAGACAACGGGCAAGGAAAAAATCCGCCGCCAAAGGAAAAACCGCCCGTGGTAAATCCGCCGCCGAAGGAAAAACCGCCGCCGCCCAAACCGCCTGATCAAGGCGGTAAAAAGCCTGAAACAAGTTGGCTCAGTTCGCTCGGAAGAGAAGAAAATTAGGATTTAGTTAAGTTAATGAAAGTATTAAAAAATTTATTATTCGTATCCGTGTTGGTGTTCGGTTTTTCGATGTCGGCATCGGCGCAGAAAAACGATCAGGACAAAGATCGTCCGCCGAAAAATCCGCCGGGTTTGAATCCGGGTGATAAAGGCGGAAGACCGCCGCAGCGTCCGCCCGAAAACAACGACGGAAATCGTCCGAAAAAGCCGCAAACGGCATGGTTGAAGACTTCGGAAGAAAAATATATTTTGTTCGTTTAGTTTTTTTAGTTATCGGAAAAAAAGGCAATTCCAATCAACGGAATTGCCTTTTTTTTGTCTTTAAATTCAGCCCGATTCATCAAAAAGCGCGGGCGTTTTGATGTTCGATGTGATTGTTTCGCGGTTGATAACCGTTGTTTTGCACTTCGTCCGAATCGAATTTGAATTTCGACGTAAGCTCGCGCAGATTGTCGGTAACTTCGTTGAGCCTTGCGGTCGAAGACGCGATTTCGGTGATGTTTTGGGCGGTTGCCGAAGAAGCGTCGGCGATTTCCGAAACGCCTTGGGCAACATTTGCGCTCGACATATTTTGTTTTTCGCTGAGTTCAGCCATCTGATGAACCTTTTGCAGAAGTGCCGCCGATTCGTCGTTGATACGCGAAAGTGCTTCGTTCGTTTTATTCGTCAATTCCAAACCTTCGCCGACTTCCTTAAAGCTCAAACGCATAGTTTGAACGGCGGCTTTGATCTCGGTTTGAATGGTTTCGATGATCGAACTGATCTGCTGCGTCGCGTCGCGTGTATCGCCTGCGAGCGCACGCACCTGCGAAGCGACGACCGAAAAACTTTCGCCGTGAACTCCGGCGCGCGCGGCTTCGATCGCGGCATTGAGCGCGAGCAAGTTTGTTTGATTGGCGATGTCGTTGATAACTTTCAGGATTTTGCCGATCTCTTCGCTCGATTGTGCGAGATTTTCGACCGAAGTCGTCGAAGATTTGACCGTTTCCGTCAAAGTTTCGATCTTTTCGAGCG
>DAITPE010000467.1:0-4782 GCA_036833775.1 Pyrinomonadaceae bacterium
TGTTCAAGCAAAGAAGCCAGCAGAATCGTTTTATTACTGCAATCAGCCGAACGTGTCATTAAGGTTTCGTCGGCGCGTTTCAAAGTTTCGCGCCTGCCGACGGCTTCGGTGTAGCTGTATTCGATCTCATTTGAAACGAAATCTACCAATCTTTGAATCCGTTTTTCGCGGTCGTTTTTGATTGCTTCGTCTTTCAATATTTCATTGACCAAACGCTGTAAAGAAGGTTCATTTGGCTTGGCAACCATAATTCCGTGATTTGCAAAAATTATTTTCGGTTCGTCCGTCCGTTGCGATTCCTGCGCGACCAATTTTCCACCGTAAACCGCCGTGTTGTCGGTAAAAGTTTTCAATTCATCGAGCGAAATGTCGTAATTTGCATCTTTAAATGCAAACTTTAAAGTCTGTTTCGGTTCGATCTTGATATTTTCGAGCGGCGTTTTGAAAAAGTATGTATTTTCGGGCGAAACGGTCAGCGTATAATTTCCGAGCCTAATCTCGCCGTCTTTATTTTCGCCGATTTCGATCTTGATTCTTTCGACAAAAAACTTGCTCAAAAACTCGTCAAACTCGGATTGGTCGGCTTGCGGATATGAAAAATAAGCTTCGCGTTTTTTCCAGTCGAATCGTTGTAAATTCCCTTTTCCCAATATTTGCTTTTCAAATTCATCGCCCGAAAAGGTCGGTTGCGCCATCATCAAAACGACCGAATCACGAATTTCTCCGGCTAAAATTTCGTCCTTCGTTTTTTCGCGCGGCTTGCCAGAAACATAAATTCCGTAAGCCGCGCCGCAAACGATCGCAAGCACGACAAAACCGATTAAAAACAATTTCCAACTCGAAGATTTATTGGATTCAGCATCGAAAAGACTACTCGAAGACATAGAACAACTCCTTTTTTTGAGATTAGATGAACAAATTCTGTTTTGTAGAACTAAATTTAGCAGAAATCTTGCAAAACGTGAATAAAAATTTCAAGATATAAACACTCAACAAAATTTAAGATTTGCTGTTAAAAACGAATACGACAATCCAATTCAGCCAAAAACAATATATCGAACTTCGCATCAGCCAAACTTTTTTGATTACCGAAGGTTCTTTTTTCATCCATTCGTCGCTCGCAAAAGTCCACGAAATTATTCTGATATTTCTGCTCAAACTACTCGTCAAAAATGTCGAATCGCCAATCGAAAGAAAAAACCCGCTCGGCTTACCGATTTTTTCCCATTCATCCCAATAATTTTCAAATTGAAATTTAACGATACGATCAAAAAGTATAAAACCGGAAAGCAAAGAAGTTATGGCAATTAAAACTAATGCGATATTCATAAAACATTTAATCTTTCGGCGGAAAAAATCCGGTTAATTTCCAAACTTTGCGTGCATTCGTCTGCAAATCATCATTAAGTTTTAAAGCATAAACTGTTGCGCGTCCGCAAGCAGTTTTGCCGATAATTGTTGTTTTATCTTTGTTCCAAACAAAATGTTCCGTCCATTTTTGCCGATTCGGATTGAATAAGCGCACACGTTTCGCGGAAACGGCATCAAAACCGTAAATTTTGGATGATTTATGTAAATTACAATGCCGACAAGCTAAACAAAGATTTACTTTTTCGGCACTTCCGCCTTTTGAAGTCGGATAAATATGTTCGATTTCGAGTTTGTGCGAAGTTAAGATTTGCGGTGTCAGGCAATATCCGCAACGATTTTTCGAGGCTTCGCGCACTTCATCGTCTAAATCTTTTGAGATTTTACTCACTTTATCAATCCGCGCTTTTTGGCTTCAATTATCCCGAAAGCCTTTCTAATATCATTTATTCGGCTGACTTCGACCGCTTTTGCAAGTTCCGCGTGTTCTTTTTCCGTCAGAGAACTTTCACGATTTTTTTCAAACAAATAATCTAATCTTTCATCAACAGAAATCTGCAAATTTGCCAATTCTAAAATTTCGTCGTCCGAACAAAATTTGATGCTTTGCTCAATAATTTTCACCTGTTCTTCAAAATCGCTCGCTTCGTCAACAACCGCTTTTTTGACCGCGTTTTTGACAAATTCGGCAACGCTTTTTTTCTTTGCCCGCGCAATATTTGAAACGTCTTCATACAAATTATTCGGCAATTTTACGCTGATTTCCATAACTAAAACCTCGATGCAATTTTAACACGATTCAACTTTCAGTTTGACTCATCTTATTGGACATTCAAACTTTTTCGCCTTTTTATTCCATTTCACGGAACACGATTTTCGAGTGCCGTCATCCGAATATTCGGCAACATAAAATTCGCCACTTGCCCGATTGACAGTAGTTTTCGATAAATCTTTGTCGCGGTAAAGCCAGTTAATTTCGTATTTATCTTTTGTTCCTTTGATCGGCGAAAAAATTACCAACCCGAATTTGTTCGCATCGGTTTTCGTCGTGTCCACAACGATTGCTGCCAGATGATTATCTTCAGCGCGTTTATCAAAACCGAGATCGCCCCAAATATAATCGTATGGAAGAATATTTTCGGGAATTTGCATTTCTGAATGCTGTGCCAGCCGATATTGACCGCTTTTCGTAAATTCATCCCAAATCGGTTTTAGATGTTCAGGAACTTTATTGAAAGGATATTCAACCGGTTCGGATAAAACAGTAGATTCTTTTTTTTCTGAATTGTTATCGGTTTGATTGGAATGAGTCGAAACTTCATTCGATTTACTGTTTACTGAATTACATCCGGCAAATATTGAAAGAAAAATAATTATTGTGAGCCTCAAAAACATATAAACAATGCCTCATAAAATTTTGACTTCTTTGTTTCCTTCAATCACACGCCCGATCTCGAAAGTTGTTCCGATATTTTTCTGTAAAAATTCTTTGTCTTCTTCACTGCAAATCACGATCATTCCGATGCCCATATTGAAGGTGCGAAACATTTCGCTGTCTTTGACGTTGCCTAAGCGTTGCATCCTTCCGAAGATCGGCAGTTCGTCCCAAGTTCCGCGTTTTATTTCGACTCCGACGTTTTCGGGCAGAATGCGCGGAATGTTTTCAAGAAAACCGCCGCCCGTGATGTGAACCAAACCTTTGATCTTGCCTGAATCGAGCAGATTTTCGAGCGGTTTTAAGAAGCTGGCGTGAGTTTTGAGTAACGCTTCGCCGACCGTTTCGCCTAATTCTTCGACGAAAGAATCGGCTTTATAACCGCCGATCTCGAAGAATAATTTTCTCGCCAGCGAATAGCCGTTCGTCTGTAAACCCGTCGAAGGCAAACCTAAAACGACATCGCCCGCACTTACTTTTTTGCCGTCGATGACCTTCGATTTATCGACCACGCCGACGATAAAACCTGCCAGATCGTATTCGCCGTCGGCATACATCGAAGGCATTTCGGCAGTTTCGCCGCCGAGCAGAACGCAGGAATTTTCCTTACACGCGATCGCCATTCCTTCGACGACCGAAGCCGTCACTTCAGGATCGACCACGCCTGTCGCAAAATAATCGAGAAAGAAAAGCGGTCGCGCGCCTTGCACTAAAATGTCGTTGACGCAATGATTTACGAGGTCTTGCCCGACCGTGTTGTGAATTCCGGTTTCAAACGCGATCTTTAATTTCGTGCCGACACCATCCGCCGAAGCGACCAGAATCGGTTCCGCCATTTCGGGAAACGCGCCCGAAAACATTCCGCCGAAACTGCCGATCTCGGTCAAAGTCCGTTCGTTAAAAGTTGATTTTGCAAAGTTTCTGATCTTTGCCACCGCCAAATTCGCGTTATCGATCGAAACGCCCGCATCCGAATATGAAATTGAGTCTGACATAATTTTTGAAAGAGAAATTATAGACTTTTTTCAATGATTTAACCAAAATCGGAAGCAAATTTAATCGTCGCAGGAAAGCACAAGAACTCAAAAGGAAATTTTTGATATTTTTGCGTCTTTTTGCGGCTATATTTTCTTTTTTATTGAAAATTCACGGGCTAAAATTTCGTTAAATTCATCTTCCGAATCTATTTCTGTTTCATTTTTTTCGTCTTGTTTTGTTTGGATAAACTTTTTATCGGTCAATGTTTTGCGCCCGTTTTCGATCATCAGCGAACAAAGTTTGCCGCGTGTAAAATGCGATGCGGGCGAAGTTTGATGAAAATTGCACATTTCGGCAAATTCGCTCAAATCACGCGCCAAGTCTTTAAAAATATATTCGCTTTGCCAATTTTCACCGTGTTTTTTGACGACTTCAAAATATTCGTCGTCGTGATTTTTGATTAGAAACGTACCGTTTGCGTCCGTTTGTTCCTTGTCTAAAACGAATTTCAAAGGCTCGGCAGAAAAATCGCCGAAGCCGACATCGGTTAAATATTCTGCATCGCCGATCTTCACCAAAATTGCGAGATGATCGTATTCCGCGCCGAATTCTTTTCCGTTAAAAACACGCGCCGAAATTAATTTCGTTTGAAAACCGAGTTCTTTCAGTAATTCGTTAAATAATCCGTTCAATTCGTAACAAAATCCGCCGCGTTTGCGGTCGATAATTTTGCCGAAAAACTTTTCCGTGTCCAAAACGATCGGCGTTTTCCAATGAATGTCGAGATTTTCAAACGGAATATTTAACAAATGAAGTTTTTGCAAAAGGTTGAGCGTTTCGAGATTTGGCTTTAATCCGTTTTCGTTAATTCCGATGCGGTTCAAATAAGTATTTTTATTCATAATTTTATTAATGAAATTACAAAATTATCATCTAATTTAACTCTAAAATAAAACTTTGCGAACTTTGCGTCTTTGCGTGAATCAAAGTTAAAAATCTCA
>DAITPE010000468.1:0-4779 GCA_036833775.1 Pyrinomonadaceae bacterium
CGAGTTCCGTATCGCTCGAAAGCCCGACATTGAAATCGCCGTCGGTCGCTAAAATCACGCGGTTGTTGCCGCCTTGGATAAAATTGTCGAGCGCAACGCGATACGCAAGCTGAATTCCCGCGCCGCCGTTCGTCGATCCGCCCGCACTCAATTCGTCGAGTGCGTTTAAAATCTCGCCTTTATTATTCGTCGAAGGCAAAACCAAACCGCTTGCGCCAGCATAAACGACGATCGCCACGCGGTCTTTCGTTGAAAGTTGATTTACCAACATTCGCAAAGAATCCTTCAAAAGCGGAAGTTTATTCGGCTCGTTCATCGAACCCGAAACGTCGAGCAGAAAAACTAAATTCGACGGCGGAACATTGTCGAGCGAAACTTTTTTGCCCTGCAAACCGACGTGAACGAGCTTGTGTTTCTGATTCCAAGGACAAACCGCAACGTCCGTGTGAACCGAAAACGGCACATCGCCCGTCGGCGCGGGATAATCGTATTCAAAATAATTTATTAATTCTTCGATGCGGACAGCATCTTTCGGCGGAAGCTGACCTTGATTCAAAAATCTACGCACATTTGCGTAAGAAGCCGTGTCAACGTCGATCGAAAACGTCGAAAGCGGCGCGCGCGAAGTTTCGAGAAAAGGATTTTCCTCGATCTCTGCGTATTTTTCGGCTTTTGAGTCACGCGAATCGTCGCCGTAAGGCGTTGCTTTTGCGACCGATGTATTCGAAGAAGCAACCGAAGAAGCATTTGCCGCCGTATTTGACGGTGCGATAGGTTTTGAATAAGCAACATCTTCGTTTTGACGCGGCGCATTTTGCGCGATTTCCGCATTTTTACTGCTTGAAGAACAAGCCGAAAAGAAAATTGAAAAAATCAAAAAACCAACCAACCATTGACTATTTGCAACTGACCACTGTTTCATAAAAAGATTCCTCCAACAAAAAAGATTGCAAGCCTTCAAACTTGCCTTGAATTTGCGTTCGACATAGAACGCGCGGCAATTTCGAGACTTGCAACTTTTTTTACAGTTTTTTATGAAATATTTTTAGCGCACAATCAATTGACCTTTTCTCACTATTTGCGAATTATTTTCATGCGAAACAACTACGGGAAAGATTTCGGAATAATTTTGATCGACTTCCGCTTCGACAAATTTATCGGAAAATGAATATTTGGCATAAATGTTATCTTTTTCAAGAAGATTGAAATTATCGGTCACATCCGTTTCGATCAAAACTTGCGTACGGTTTGTTAGATCAAACGGAGTTGCAATATTTACCGAATCATATTCGACTAATTTTTCGCTCGGCAACAGAATTTCCGTATTCACGTAAATGATTTTCGGTGTCGGTTCGCTTCCGTTCCATTCTACATTAACCGTCGTATAAAGTTTGTTTTTCTTAAAATCCAAATGCGAATTGATTACTTCATAAGTCAATTTTTTCGGCTTTTTCTTATGACAACTCGACGGCGGTTCGGATTTGTAAACCGGAACGCCGAAAACCTCGACCGAATTTTCGTGCGGAATTGCGGGCGCATAGATAAAAGCGTAAGCGATCGCAAACGAAGCGAAAATGAAACTGAAAACGGCGAAACCTAAAATATGTTTTTTCATTGCAAACTTCTCCTTGTTTAGAAACAGAACGATTCTAAACGATTCACTTGCGAAAACACAAGATTTTTTTCTGCTTTTGTCCGATTAATTCAAAGCAATCGAAATTTTTCCTTATTTTTTTTTATTAAACTGTAATTTTTTGCAGTTCTTTTCTCATATACAAGCAGGTATCCCAAAAATTAAGAAATTTCAGATTAATAACTGAGCAGAAAATTGGATAACAAATAAGGAGAAATTCAATGCAAAAGAAATTCGTTTGGGCTTGTTTAGCCGTGATCTTGTTTTTCTTCTCCCATTCAACAAATATTTCAGCCGCCGAATTGATAACCAACGGCGGATTTGAAACAGGTAATTTTACAGGTTGGACTTTTTTTAATTCGACGAATCCTTGGAATGGTTGGCGGGTCAGCGGACCGTCATCCGCAGCTTGTTGTTTTACAAGTGTCGGAAATACGACAACGGCACCGGGCGGCGGTTCGTTTAATGCTTGGAACGGAATGACGGATTTTACAAGCAACACTCAATGGCAGATGTATCAACCGATCACTGTCCCGGCAGGACAAGGAATCGTAGTCAGTTGGTTTGACCGCTACCAAGTAAATCATACCGAGTTTTGTCCGGGCGGAAATTGCCAGCCGAAATACTATTTCGTCGAGATCACCGATACTTTAGGAAATATTCTGCAAGTTCTGCATATCCAAGCAACGATCGGCAATGTCAATCAAGATATTGATTGGTCGCAGCACTCGGTCAGAATTCCGAGCAGATTTGCCGGACAAACCGTCAGACTTCGTTTTCGCGGAACGGAAACTATAACTCTCTCAGGTCCCGGTCACGTCGAGATCGATAATGTCAGCGTTCAAAATTATACACCGACAACCCGAACCGTCACGAAAACCGCAGATACGAACGACGGCGTTTGCAATGCGGATTGCAGTTTGAGAGAAGCGATCACCGTTGCCGCATCGGGCGATATTGTTAATTTTTCAACCTTGTTCGATTCGGCGCAAATTATTACGCTCACGAGCGCATTACCCGTCATAAACAAAGACCTCGTGATTAACGGACCTGTCAACAAAGTTCAAATCACTAAAGACGGCAGTTTCAGCGGACGCATTTTCGATATAAACGGAACTAAAAACACGTCGGTCGAATTAAAAAAACTGGAAATCTTCGGCGGTAATCCGACGGCAAGCAACGGCGGCGCGATCAGGATCAGCGGCGGTGTCGTAACGGTCGAAAATTGCATTCTTCGCAATAATTCAGCGACCAACGGCGGCGGAATCTCGGCTGAAAACAATTTAGCCAGACTGCGTTTGGTGAATTCTTCTGTCAGCAATAATTCTTCGACGAATTTAGGCGGCGGCGTTTACGGAAGCGCGAGTTTTATCAACATTAAAGGTTCGACGATCGATACAAATACAGTTCCGCTTGAAGGCGGCGGCGTTTGGGCAACCGGTTTGTTGTTTATTTCAAATTCGACCGTTTACGGCAATCAAACGACAACGGCTGCCGGAGTCGGCGGCGGCGTTGTATTAAACGGCACGATCGTCGGATGCGGCTTAGATATTACCGCTTCGACCATTACGGCAAATAATTCCCAGACCGGAACTACGGGCGGTGTCGCAACGAATTGTGCTCCAGGTGCGGGAAGCGTCAAAATAAAAAATTCGATCATTGCCGGAAATACTTCGACCACGACAACCAAAGATATTCAAGGCAGTTTCACTTCGGCGGGAAACAATCTGATCGGCGTTTCAGACGGTTCGGTCGGATTTACGAATCTCGTGAATGAAGACAAGGTCGGCACATCGGGAACTCCGCTCAATCCTTTGCTCGATACGCTGAAATTTAACGGCGGATTTACGAAAACCGTTGCCGTTCTTCCGGGCAGTCCGGCGATAAATGCGGGCAAAAGCACGACCGCGCTCGATTTTGAAATTAATTCTTTGCTCACTATCGATCAACGCGGTTTTGCGAGAAACATTGTGTCGCTTGCCGATAATTTCGACATCGGCGCGTATGAACGGCAAGCCGTAACTTCAGCAAACGTCACGATCGGCGGTGCCGCACGAACGGCAAAAGGCATCGGCATCAGCAACGCCGTCGTGACACTAGTTGAAGCAAACGGAAATCTTCGTCAAACACGCACGAATTCATTCGGAAATTACTCTTTCGATAATGTCGCTACAGGTTCTTCGGTTTCGATCACGATCATTTCAAAGAGATTTAATTTTGAAAATCCGACGCGAATCGTAAATGTCAGCGAAAATATCGGCAATCTCGATTTCAACGAGATAGAGTGAACAAGATTTCACATCGAAACAAATTTGTTTGAATCAATAACTTTCCGCAAATTTGTCTTGTGAGCACTCACATATTGAATGCGAGAGGTCGCATAGCCTTTGCGAGCACTCACATAAGCTATGCGAGCACTCGCATAGTGATTGTCAGCACTCGCATAAGCTATGCGAGCACTCGCAAAGCCTTTTCCGCTCATGGAAAAGGCTTTTCCATCGGTGTTATAGCCTTTTCCATCGGTGTTATAGCCTTTTCCGTCGATGGAAAAGGCTTTTCCGTTGCTGTTATAGCCTTTTCCGTCGGTGTTAAAGGCTTTTCCATCGGTGTTAAAGGCTTTTCCGTCCATGGAAAAGCCTTTTTCATCACTGTTTTAATTTAACGCTCGTTTTCTTAAAGCAAAAAGACCGCTTGCAGAAATTTTGCAAACGGTCTGAAAGGTTCAAAGTTTCGCCTTCAAACTTCGATTAACAAGCGTAAAGCCGCGTATAACAAGGAATTGTGAGCGCGGTTTCAAATTTTCAATTTTCTTCAAACAATTGACGATTAATTTTTCGCCGACGGCAAAAGCTTGATATATGCAAATTCGACCGTTATTTCTTCGGCGGTATTGTTTGCGATCAAACCGGCTTGAACCGTTTCGGGATAAACGCCTTCGGACCTGCCGACTTCTTTCCAATCGGTTTTTCCGGCTTCGCGCCAGAAAGCTGTAAACATATTGCCGTCGCGGCGCAGACGAAGCTCGACTTCTTTTGCTTCGGTCGGGATTTTTTCCTGTGTAACAATGGCGTTGTAAGCGTCGTCTTTTCTTTCATCGAGCCTGATGCCGTTTTCGCCGCCCATCACGCCGCCGAAACCGCGTTCGA
>DAITPE010000469.1:0-4765 GCA_036833775.1 Pyrinomonadaceae bacterium
AAAGCATTAAGCGGTGAAACAATGAAACTTAATGCCGGCGATTCGGCAACCGCTGCCGGAAAAACAAAAAACGACGACGATGATGATAACAAAAGCGGCGGCGCGGCTTGGGTTCCTCTTGTGTTGATCTTCGGCGGTGCGGTTGCAGGCGTGGTTATCGCGGCAACTTTAGCCAATAATGAAACACAATTAGGTGGCGGAACAACGGTTGTCAGCCCGAATCGTTAATTTTTTTTTACTTTTCTTGAGTTTTTTGAAAAAAACTCAAGAAAAGCTTAATTTATTTTTTTTAAGGATTGATACAGGAGGATTATAAATCAAATGCTCGGCAAAATTTGGATTAAAAAATCTATAACATTACTTACCGCCGTTGCTGTCTGGTGTGTTTATTCGATGGTTGCCTTTGCGGCGCCGTCAGATGTTGCGGGTGAAATTTCCGTTACCGGACAAGTTACAGTCAATGGTCAAAATGCCGTTTCAAACTCGACATTGGTTTCGGGCAGTACTATTGCGACAGGCGCAAATTCAAGTGCAATTATCAGTTTAGGAAAAGCCGGAAGAATTGAAATGTCGGCAGACTCAAACTTAACAATTAAATTTACTGATAATAACATCGTTGGTATTTTATCTGCGGGAAAAGCACGAGTTTCAAATTCAGCAGGTGTAGCAACCACGATCACGACTAAAGATGCAGCAGTTATTGCTGATGCCGGACAGGCAAACAGTTTTGCGGTCGAAGTCGAATGTTCGCATACACACGTTGATACGACTACAGGTTTAGTAACGATGAGAAGTGGAAACAGCGACAAGCAAGTTTCTGCCGGAACGAATGCAACAGCCGGAAATCTTTCGCAAACAGGTTGCCAACCGTGTCTGCGTCCGGGTTCGGCGGCTCCGGTTTCGACTTTGGGACTCGGCGCATTGCCAATCGTTGCTCTTTTATTGGCAGCCGGCGGTGCTGTCGGAACTGCTGTTCTGCTCGGCAGTCAAAATGAAACAACGACAACCGGCGGCGGTACAATCGTTGTCAGCCCAACTCGCTAAACTTTAAATTTTTAGCTAATATTATTTTGCGGGTCATATTTTTTGAATATGTGCCCGCAAAATTTCTTTTTGGTTTGTGAATATTTTAACAAATTAAAACTATATACCAAATAAGTAACTGTAAAGCAGTTAAAACATACGATTAACTTCAAATGTTTTCATAGGATTTTGCTACTTTACATTATCTAAATTAAATCATTAATAATTAATAAAGAACTATGCATATCGCTGTTATCGGCACCGGATATGTCGGATTGGTTTCCGGTGCTTGTTTTGCTGAATTTGGCGTCGAGGTCACCTGTGTTGACGTTGACGAAACGAAAATTGAAAATTTAAAAAAAGGAATTCTTCCTATTTATGAACCCGGCTTAGAAACGATTGTTTCAAAAAATTATAAAGCCGGACGTCTTCATTTTACGACTGATATTAAATCTGCCGTCGAGCAGGCTTTGGTAATTTTCCTTGCAGTCGGAACGCCGCCGCAGGAAGACGGCTCGCCGAATATGAGCTATTATTACCAAGCCGCAAAAGACATTGCCGAATCGATGAACGGTTATAAGGTTCTCGTCACGAAATCGACCGTTCCCGTCGGAACAGGTAAAAAACTTCGTGAATATGTAAACGAACATCAAAAGGTAAAAACGAATTTCGGCGTCGCGTCGAATCCTGAGTTTTTGCGCGAAGGCGCAGCGATCGGCGATTTTATGCGTCCTGACCGCGTTGTGATCGGAAGCAACGAAGAAGATGCGATCGCGATCATGAAAGACCTTTACCGCCCGCTCTATTTAATCGAAACGCCGATCGTCATTACTTCGCTCGAAGCAGCAGAATTGACTAAATATGCCGCAAACGCTTTTCTCGCCACCAAAATTTCATTTATCAATGAAATTGCCAATCTTTGCGACAAGATCGGCTGCGACGTTCACGACGTTGCAAAAGGAATGGGAATGGACAAACGCATCGGCGGAAAATTCCTTCATCCCGGACCGGGATTCGGCGGTTCGTGCTTTCCGAAAGATACACGCGCTTTAGCCAGTGTTGCAGAAGAATTCGGCAGCGATACTTTGATCGTCGATGCCGTAATTGAAGTAAATAATCGTCAGCGTTTGGCGATGATTCCGAAAATCGAAAAGATCGTCGGCGATTTCAAAGGCAAAAAGATCGGCGTTCTCGGACTTTCGTTCAAACCCGAAACCGATGATATGCGCGAATCTCCGGCGATCGACATCATTAAAGAAATGCAAAATCGCGGTGCTTCGGTGAAAGCCTTCGATCCGGTTGCGATGGAAGAAGCCAAACATTCGCTTCCCGATATTGAATATGTGACCGATGAATATGCGGCGATCGACGGGGTTGACGCGATGATCATCGTAACCGAATGGAATCAATTTCGTGCCTTGAATATGAACAAGGTCAAAACGCTTCTGAAAGCACCGAAAATCATTGATCTGCGTAATATTTACGAGCCGAAAGAAATGAAGGAACT
Organism: Pyrinomonadaceae bacterium; assembly: GCA_036833775.1. Lineage (GTDB taxonomy): Bacteria > Acidobacteriota > Blastocatellia > Pyrinomonadales > Pyrinomonadaceae > JAJQRF01. The sequence continues at coordinate 2,531 of DAITPE010000469.1, forward strand.
CGGATTTGAATATGTCGGCGTTGGACGCTAAAATCTAAATAGCTCGCAATTTAGCCAAAATATTACAAACCCAAACTCTTAATAAAATATGTCATTAACCACAAAAGTCCTCGTCACCGGCGGCGCAGGATTTATCGGTTCAAACTTGGCGGACGAACTTATCCGCCAAGGCGCGAAAGTTAAAATTTTAGACAATTTTTCGACAGGCTTTCAGGAAAACTTGGATGAGATCAAAGGTGACTTCGATTTCATCCAAGGCGATCTAAACGATAAGGAAGCCGTTCGTAAAGCCGTCGAAGGCGTTGATTGCGTTTTTCATCAGGCGGCATTGCCGAGCGTTCCGCGTTCGGTCGAAAACCCGTCAGAAACGCACGATGCTTGCGTAAACGGCACTTTTAATCTTTTGCTCAATGCCAAAGATGCAGGTGTCAAACGCTTTGTTTATGCCGCGTCGAGTTCGGCTTACGGCGATCAGCCGACTCTTCCGAAGATCGAAACGATGCGTCCCGAACCGCTTTCGCCTTACGCGGGCGCAAAGCTGATGGGCGAATATTATTGTCAGATTTTCAGCCGCGTTTACGGGCTTGAAACGATTTGCTTGCGATATTTCAATGTTTTCGGTCCGCGTCAAAATCCGTCTTCGATGTATTCGGGCGTGATTTCCCGTTTTATCAACGATTTGATGAAAGGAATTCAGCCGACGATCTACGGAGACGGCGAACAATCGCGCGATTTTACGTTTGTCGCAAATGTCGTCAATGCCAATATCAAAGCTTCACAGACGACGAAAGGAATCGGCGAAGTGATGAACGCGGCGAACGGCGAACGGATTTCTTTGAACGAGCTTCTCGACGTTTTGAAAAAGATCACGGGCAAAACCGATGTCACCGCAGATTATCAGCCCGAACGTCTCGGCGACGTGAAACATTCGCAATGCTCGAATGCTTTGGCGGTCGAATGTCTCGGCTACGAAAATCTGATCGGATTGGAAGAAGGTTTGATAAAAACGATCGATTGGTGGAAAGACAGCCGTTTTGCGGTTTAATTACAAAATAACCAAAAATCCTGACTTGCAGATATTTTTTGAAATGTCTGCAAGTTTTTTTTATTTAAATGACCTTTTTCCGTTATGATTGTTGCGATATGTGTTGAAGGAATATTGATTTCTTTTTATTTTGAGGAATAGTTATGAAAATTACTTTTATCGGAAAAGCCGCCTTTTTAGCTTTTATTTTTGTCGTTTGCAGTTTGAGCGTTGCGGCTCAAAAATCGAAATTTACGGGCAAATGGGAATATTATTGGGATCGTGAAGCAAGCAAAGGTTTCGAGGTCGTCTTGAAAGAAAAAAACGGTCGCGTTTCGGGAACGGCAAACGGATTTATTCCGCATTTGTATGAAGCCGAAATCAAACCCGCGAAGATCGTCGGAAACAGTTTTACGGCAAACATTGCCGACGATTGGGGAAACACGGCAACGGTTAAAGTTACGATTCACGGCAGAAAACTTTACTGGCGCGTCTTGAAAAGCAAACGCAAAGGCAGTTTTACGTTTCCCGACAAGCTCGATCTGAACAAAGTAAAATAATTTTCCCATTTATTTTTAGCTGAAAATCTTTGAGTAAATTCTATGAAAATCATAAATTCGATAATCACAATTTCGTTTCTTTTGATCGCGGCTTCAAACGGTTTCGGGCAAACCGCCAAACCGACACCGAAGCCGAAACAAACGCCGAAAACGGTCGTTAGTCCGATGCCGAAAACACTTCAAGTTTCAGCCCAAGACAATGCGAAAGCCGAAGAATTCGTAAAAAAAGGCAAAGCATTATGGGATGAATTCGAGATTCGTCCGGCGATCGAAAGTTTTACGAAAGCGATCGAGATAAATCCGAATTACGTCGAAGCTTTGACCGAACGCGGAATGATCTTTTTTATGATCAACGAAGACAAGAACGCCGTTCCCGATCTGGACAGAGTGTTAAAGATCGAGCCGAACAACCTCAAAGCGTTATATTTTCGCGGCTTGGCATTGACCGACATTGCCGTCACGACCAAAGACGAAGAAAACGACAGAAAAACGGCGGGCGACATTGCACAAAAGGCTCTGGCGGATTTCAACAAAGCGATTGAACTCAAACCGGGCGAATCCGCGTATTACAACGGGCGCGGAACATTGATTCTTGAATTCGGTTTTTACAAAGAAGCCGTCACGGATTTTGAAAAGTCGATCTCCATCGAA
>DAITPE010000470.1:0-4765 GCA_036833775.1 Pyrinomonadaceae bacterium
GACGACTTTGTTTGAAGTCGATTACTTTGACGACGACAAAGCCTACTTGACTCAAAGCGGACAGCTTTACAACGAAGCAACCGCCGCATCTTTGGGCAGAAGTTACGCGTTCGGTCCGGTTTTCCGCGCCGAAAAATCGAAAACACGCCGCCACTTGACCGAATTCTGGATGGTCGAACCCGAAATGGCTTACGCGCACCTTGACGACGTGATGACTTTGGGCGAAGGCTTGATAAAATTCATCGTCGGCAGAGTTTTAGCGGACAGACGCGAGGAATTGACGACACTCGAACGCGATGTCACGAAATTGGAAGCGATTTTAGAATCGGGTTTCCCGCGCATCCATTACGACGAAGCCGTGAAATTATTAAAAGAAGGCTTTGCGAAAGGCGAACTCGAAAACGATTTCGAATGGGGCGGAGATTTCGGCGCACCCGACGAAACATACATCTCCAAACAATTCGACGCGCCCGTTTTCGTACACCATTTCCCCGCCGTCATCAAAGCATTCTACTTTGAACGCGACAAGGAACGCCCCGAACTCGCACTCGGCGCAGATTTGCTCGCGCCCGAAGGCTACGGCGAAATCATCGGCGGCGGCGAACGCGCTTTCGATTTGGAATTCTTGGAACAACAGATCGAACACCACAATCTGCCGAAAGAAGCCTTTGAATGGTATTTAGATTTGCGAAGATTCGGCGCAGTCCCACACGCTGGTTTCGGAATGGGAATTGAACGCTGTGTCGCGTGGATGTGCGGCATCGAACACGTCCGCGAAACGATCCCGTTCCCGCGAATGCTGTATCGTTTGAAACCGTAAAACTGTGAAGAAATTTTTCTTTATCACACTAATCATTTCGGCGGTCGTCGGTTGTTCAAAACCAACGCCGCCGAATGTTGCCGCAAATGTTCAGCCGATCGTTGTGCAAAATGTAAATGCTCAAAACGCAAACACGAAAAAAGTCGAGCGAAATTCAAAACTGCAATCACAAGCCGATTCCCTACTCTTTTATTTCGATAAAATGCCGCCCGTTCCCGTTTATTTGACCGACGAACCTATCTTGAAAGGCGGCACGAATACCGAAAACGGCGTTGCTTACACCGATTGCGACAAAAATAAATCGCCGACGATGTATATGAAAAAGGTTTTCTACGACAAAGGAAACCAAAAACAGATCGTCAATATTCTCAAACACGAACTAACTCACGCGTGGCAATGCCGTCGCGGCGGAATGCGCGGACACGATGCCGAATTTCGCAAAAAGTTTGAACAAGCAGGCGGTTTCGGCAACTGAAAAAATATCTGGCTTTTTTCTCCAAAATCGGTATATTTAAGCTATGAAAACTCTAATCTTACTACTCGCGCTTGTTGCATTTACTTCTTGTTCAACACAATTTGCCGCCGACAAACGTGCAGAAGAACATCCGCAACCTTCCCCAACGAATACTTATGTTAATTCTGCAAATTCTATCGGAAACATAAATACTGTCGAAATACCGACCGAAGAAAATCAAAAAAGAATCGAAGAATTATCAAATCAAAACGAAAAGTTTTTAGAAACGCCCGCAGAATTCAAATCGGTTGATTGGGAAAATTATAAATTTGGCGATTTTAAGTTGAAAGACGGTAAATTTGAATTTTTTCAGGATGAAAAATACAGTAACGGTTGGGTCGAATTAGGTTATGTTTATTATCTCGATCTAAGCGGCGATAGTAAAAAAGAAGCCATCGTGGAGGTTTACAAAACTTTTTGCGGTGCTTCGTGTAATGGCGGAGGACTTAGTGTTTATTTTTACAAATCCGTCAAAGGTAAAGCTCAATTGATTGATTCATTAAATGCAGGAAGCAGAGCTTACGGCTGTGCAATTAAATCGTTGACAATAAAAGAAAAGAAAATCTATCTCGAACAGTTCGGAACCTGCAAAGCCGAAACTGATGTCAATGAAGATAAAAGCTATTATTGTAAATATTGTGTCAAAGATTTAACCAAATCTGTTTATTTAATCGATGCTAATTTCAAATTGGTAAGAGATTCCGTTGAAATAATCGAAACTCCTTTAACCAAAGTCAATAACTATCTTTCGGAAGTCAGCATTAACGAATAATTTTATTTAATTTTGCAAGATAATTTTTCTTTCTGCGTTCTCCAGATGCTTGATTACAACTAAATAACTTGTAATTGCTTAAATTAAAGGAGAAAAACTATGAAGAAAATTATTTTATTCGGTGCATTAATCGCCACTTTCGGCACAAATGCTTTTGCGACGGTCTATATCAAATATTACAACAAAGATTCGCAAAAGCACGTTTTTACCGTAAAAATGGACGGTTCGACAAAATCGGTCGAATTCAGCGGTTCGACGACGAGCGCGACGACGATTCAAGGCAGCGGAACGAAGGCGATCGTCCAAACTAAATGCGGCGATGTCGAGGTTTCGGATAATTCCAAGATCGAGATCAAGGACGGCTGTATCAAGTTTGTAAATTAGATTTTGTTTCAAAATTTTGGATTTCGGGTTAGTTAAAATGTCCGTTTCTTTTTATTAAAGATTCGGGCATTTTGCTTTTTTAAAAGTGTTTCACTTTTCCTCTAATCTCTTTTTTTACAATTATTTACATTTCATTGCAAGTTTATTTTCAACCGCCGTTCCAAAAGATACAAGGCACAAAAATGCTTCTGTAAAAAACATAAAATCGGAGTAAAACTATGAAACAACTTTCCGCAGCGTTAGTTGGTCAAACGACTAACGCGACAATCGAAGTGTGCAAAAAATCAGTGAAATCAATTTTCAATTTTGCACTTTTAACAATTACTTTTTTAACCTTTGCCGTGATCGGCAAAGCGGCAAATTTCAATGTCACGAATTTAGCCGATTCGGGTGTCGGCAGTTTGAGACAAGCAATATCTGATGCAAATAATACTGCCGGAGCAGATACGGTTATTTTCGATCCGACAGTATTCACAAGCGGTCGTAATTTCCTGACGCTTCAGTCCGAATTAACAATTTCGTCGGACATTACGATCGAAGGTCCGCCCAAAATGTCGATTTGGGTAAACGGCAACAGTGCCGTGCGAATTTTGAATATAACTGGCGGAACTGCCGTGACAATCAGAAATTTAACATTTTGGCGCGGCAACGCCGGAGCAAACGAAGCAGGCGGCTGTATTAGAAATTTAAGCGTAGCCACTATTAGTTTGACCAATACGACCTTCACGACCTGCACGGCAGGTGAAGGCGGCGCGATCTATCATGCCGGCGGAACGCTCGTGATGACGAACAGCACCTTTACTTCCAATACGGCTTCGGGTTTGGGCGGACGCGGCGGCGCGATCTTGGTAAACGGCAGTAATACCGCCGTCAATTCGGTCAGCAGCACTTTTTCGGGTAATACCGCACAAACGCTTGGCGGCGGATTGTATTTTTTACTCGGAAGTTTTTCGTTGCGAAACTCGATCATTGCGAATAACACTGCGCCGACATTTCCCGATGTCGCCGCAAATATCAATTCGCTCGGCTATAACATCATCAAAAATGCGAACGGCGCAACGATCACCGGAACGACCACGGGCAATCAATTAAACGTCGATCCATTGGTCAGTTCATTTTCAAACTTAGGCGGCGGAACGTGGGCAATTCCGCTGCAAAAAACGAGTCCGGCAGTTGACGCAGGCGATCCTTCGCTTGCAAATACTTTAGATCAAAGACGCGCCCGAAGAAACACCGACGGAAACTACAACGGAATCGCCGGAGTCGATATTGGAGCGGTCGAACGACAAAAAACATCGTTCGATTTTGACGGTGAAGAAACCGCCGAACCGTCGGTTTTACGTTCGAGCGGAACGAATTCACCTTTGTTCTGGTATTACGGCAGCAATGCGCCTTCACGTCCTGCGTCGTTTGAAGACAATCTGCTTTCGCCCAATCCGAACGCATTTACAGAAATTCAGTTCGGATTAGAAGGCGATATTGCAGTTCCCGGCGATTACGACGGCGACGGAAAAACCGATGCGGCAGTTTTTCGCCCTTCGCAAGGAACTTGGTATGTAAATCAAACTACGAACGGTTTTCTCGGATTAAATTGGGGGCTTGCAGGCGATATTCCCGTTCCGGCGGATTATGACGGCGACGGTAAAACCGATTTCGCGGTTGTGCGCGGAAATGTTTGGTATATTTTCAAATCGACGCAAGGTTATACGGGAGCAGTCGTGCTTGGAAACGCGAATGACAAACCAGTTCCGGCTGATTATGACGGCGATTTGAAGGCGGATACGGCAGTTTACAGTAATGGTTCTTGGATCATCAATCGTTCGACAAGCGGACAGACTGTTTCTGTTTTCGGACTTCCAACCGATATTCCCGTTCCGGCTGATTTCGACGGCGACGGAATCGATAATATCGCGGTTTTTCGTCCTTCGAACGGAACTTGGTATGTTTTGAAGCCGAACGGCGGATTTGACAGCATCGCTTTCGGACTTTCAACCGACAAGCTCGTTCCGGCTGATTACGACGGCGACGGAAAAGTCGATATTTCCGTCAAACGTGCAGATTCAGGCAGAAGCGTTTGGTATATGCTTTTATCACGCGATGGTTACAGTTTCACCAACTTCGGTTTGGATACTGACATTTCTGCAATGAGTTCCCTCATCCGGCAATAGCAGTTTATTTTGAACCTAACAAAGGCGGTTTCTTTTACGAAATCGCCTTTTTTCCTAAAAATCTTAAACAGCAAATTTTTATTAACGAAACAATGAAGTTATAATTG
>DAITPE010000471.1:0-4762 GCA_036833775.1 Pyrinomonadaceae bacterium
CGTTAAGATTGCCAGCAATACCCAAACCGCGCGAAGAAGAGATGAAATCGTCAGAGCATCTTCGGGATCGCGTGTGATTTCAACGCCGCCGGAAAATTCTTCCGGCAAGTTGTTGGTTGTTTTGTGATAAACGGACGAGTAGCCGCCATCGCTGATGTGTTGTTCCGATAAATCTTCGGACTCTCTTTTCTTCATAATTGTTCCTACCTTCGGAAAAGTTAAAAAGGATTGTTTTCAGATTCCGAAAATGGCTTAGGGCAAGATGAGTGCCAGAACAAAAAGAATGAATCTAAGAATCTCTAAAATTTGAATTGGGGCAAGTAAATTAAGGTTTTATTGAATAAAAAGCTTTCCAAAGGGTTGGCTTTTTTGACAGCGTAATTGACGATGATGCCCTTAATTAATTTCTTGAGAAAGTTATTTGAAAATCTTCGTGGTGCAAAAATAAACCAATGGTGCAAAAATTCGCCATCAGTTTAAACATTTGAATTAGACAAAATAAATAAAGTCTCCAGTGAAATAAAGTGTCAAAAAAGTTTTCTAACAGGCTTATTATACTTTTATTATAGACAATTTTTCTGCAAAGGCTTAAATTCAACTATGAAAATAATTTACAGGTATCGAAGAACTGGAGAATCACTATCCTATACGCTTAAAGAGATACGGGGTAAGTTGTGGTGTTCTGCACCTAAAAATCTGAATGATCCATTTGACGGCGTTGCTTTTGCAGAGCCGGAAACAGTTAATTTGCTATTTGATACTACGGGTGATCCTCTGATGGCGCATTTACCTAATCCTTATCCTGTTCCAAACACATTGTATTCATTTGTAGCCTGCTTTAGTGAGACGTGGAACAATCCGCCAATGTGGGCGCATTATTCGCAGTTTCAAGGAGTATGTTTGGGTTATGATTTAGAGAAACTTTCAGAATCTGTAAGAAGTAAGAAGGTTTTTGATATTCAGGAATTAGGATTAAAATATGAAGTAGAAATAAATAAAGTTAAATATGAAAAAGAATTTGCCGTGTCCCCAGACAACCCCGCGCATTTCATAAAAACTATTGATTGGGAATATGAGAATGAATGGCGAATCGTTGTGAAAGGCGGCGATAATGACATCCCAGGTTTAACAATTAAAACCAATGATTGTCTGTCTGAAATAACTCTGGGGCATCAAATGGATTCATTAACAATAAAAGCTATTGTTGATACTGTAAAAAAACTTGGCAGACCAATTCCGATTTACAAATCGAAAGTAAAACCGGGGAAAGCCGGATATTATAGAGATGAATGGTCTGATGATTGAAACCAAAATCTAGTGTCAAAAAAGAGTAGTTTTCTGACAGGTCATTTTTTGACTCTGATTAACCGCAATTTACGCGGCTTTTTAAAGGTAGTTTTCGGTTTCTTTTTTGATACCCTGATTCAACAAGCTAAAGACTGTCAACCCTCAGACTATTGACACCCATTCTGACCGCTTACCCGCCTCAACGAACTTCCGAATTTTAAAGCTAAAATTAATCGTGGTGCAAAAATAAACCAGTGGTGCAAAAATTCGCCACCCCTCAAATTATCTATTGGAAGACACGGCAAAAAACGTCGAACGTGCTTGATTTGTCGTTTCCGGGCGGGTTGTCTGGTTAATGACGACGACTCCTGAATCAGCCAGTTTTTCCCTTTTACCGTTGTTCAATAAATATCGGCTGCCGGTGCGCGAATCGTAATAAACTTCAGTTGAAGTTGATTCATTCGCATTTTGCTTTTCTTCCACCTTATTCGTTTCTATAACCATTGAATTTACTGCAACAACTTGATTTTGGTTGGTTTGCGGAAGCGATATGACATTTCTAAAATCAGGCACATTACCAAGTTCACGGTCAAAAACTCCCACGCGGGCAACCATCGCAGAAATAACAGTTGGAAAAGTAGCTCTGACGGTTTCTGCCGGAAAAGCTCCGCGCAAAATCAGCCAGCGATAAATCTTCAGCCCGCGTCCGACGTAAGTTATGGTTTCCGTATAAGGCGGAACGCCGCCGATAATTTTGATGCCTTTCGGGTTAATGATTTTGCGCCCATCGCGCAGAGTGCGCCCGTAAAGATATGCGGAAACCGTGCCTTCGCCGGAATTATAAGCCGCCAAAATAGAATCAATTCGTCCGCCGAAAAGATTCGATAAAACCTTGACATAACGGGCGGCGGCGCGAATCGCTGAAACGGGTTCATACGGATTCGATAAACCAAATCTTACGGCAGTCACCGGAATAAACTGCATCAGTCCACGCGCATCTTTCGGACTGGTCAGCCACGGGCGAAATCTGGTTTCGTTGTAAGCAATCGTCCATAAAATATTCGGATCAACGCCCTCAATCTGCGCGGCTCGCAGAATCTCGTTTTCAAAAAAGCCTGCGCGGGTTCGCACATTCAGCCGTGAAAACTGCTCGCGGGTGAAATTTGTTTGGGCTGAAACTCCACCGTTTGTTAAAAGGCTTGTCAAAAGTAGTGCAAAAATCAGGCTTTTACTGATTAGCTTAAATGCGCCGCGTCCAAAGTCGGAAAAGTTATAAATCATCTGTTAGTTTCCTCGAATAAGTTTGATTGAAAGAGTTTTTGGGATTCCCTTTGCCCTTCGGAAACCCCGATTGGCAAGCCTTGTGCCTGAATCTCTCAGGAAATGAAAAAACTCAATAAAATCAATCACTTCCGCCATCGGCACACTCTTTGCAATTACCCAAAACGAACCAACGTGGACGAGAGCCTTATATCAGGAATTAAGCCACAAAATCACAACCAAAATCAGAGGAGAATTTCGATGAATAACAAAGTAGAAATGTGTCAAATTGCCGTAAAAAATGCGGCACGAAAATTACGAACCAATTTTTCAAAAGCAAAAAACACTTGCTTGAATTACACACGCGCCGGACTGCCTGTTTTTGCGGTGATGGGAATAAGTCTAATGCTCAGTCAGGCGGCATCAGCGCAAGGTCCGATTTTTACCGGGGATGCGGGAAATCTCTCGAACATCATCCGCGAAGGATTGAAGCTGATGGCAATCGTCTTGTTTTGTTTGGGCGCAGTCGGAATCGCGTGGGCGATTTTCAACAAGATGACCGGCAAGGAATGGGGCAGCCAAGCCTTCGGGGGACTGCTTGCCTTCGCCTTTGGAACAATCGTCGCCGTCTTTTGGCAAATCGCGCAAGGTCGTGCCGTGACAGTGGACACCAACTTTTAATGAAATGCGAAGAAGACAGACCAGACCCAACATCTTTCGCAACCTTAAACGCTTCGGCGTGTTTCAGAGCGACTGGAAATACATCTTGATACCGACGGCGGTGATGTATTTCCTGCCGTTCGTTTTCGGAATTTGGATTTACTATATTCCCGCCGGATTTCCGCTGGGGCTTCTGACTTTCATTGTTTTGCTCGGCGTTTTCAATTTCCTACGGGCAAGTAAGCCGGAATGCTGGCTCAAAAATCGCTTCGATGCCGCGACCGACGGCTGGAAGAATTTTCGCGCTCCCGTAGGCGAGGAATTCGGTAAAACGGATTGGATAAAAAAACGAGGTAAATAAACATTATGGATGCCGCAAATTTAACTTTCGCGCATATTTTTCTGACTATTCTGGGCAGCTTCTTGGTCGGCGGAGTCGGCTTGGCAATCGGCTGGCGAATTTTGCCGATTGCCAAATCGCACCGCCAAGCTAAAACGGCTCTGCCGAATGAAAAGACGATTGAAAGAAAAGTTGATACGACCAAAGCGGACGGGCGATTATTTCCGACTGAAGTTTTAGGACTCGAAGGCAACGTCATTCGTTACCGCGACGGGAGTTTCGCCAAAGCCTACCGCTTTGAACCCGCACATACGCTTTACGATGATGAGCGTTTAACTGAGATGCGCGTCGAGGAACTGAAAACGCTTTTGAAGTTTGAAAAGCCCGATAAGACAATCATTCAGTTTCGCTTTGCAACAAAACCAGATGACGGGACGACACTGCGAAATCATTTACAAACCCGAAATACCGAAAAAAGCGATTCACTCGCTTCCCTTTTGCAAGCAACCAATCTCGCGCTTTATGAAGAAGCCGTCAGAAGCGGCACAATAAAAACGCAAACGGCGACGGTTTGGATTCGAGTCCCGACTAAACACTTGAACGATGCCAGTGTTTTTTCGCGCCTTGTGCCTTCCCTGATCCGCGAAATAAACTCAGGCGGATTTTTCAGGTTTCTTTTTTCGCCGGTTATTTCCGGCAAAAATGCCTTCGCACAGGAGTTTTTGTCGCGGGAATTAAAAGCCGAAAACTCCTGTCGCCAATCGGCACAGAGAGTTTTTCAAGCCTTTGAAGCGAATTTTCCGAAAGAATTGAATCTGCGGGAACTCGATGCACAGGAAGTTTTTGACGAGATGTTTCTAAGCCACCGGCGCGAACATAACACCACTCCGAAACTGCCAAATCAAAAGCGGATTGATGTCCGGCGATATTTGACCGCGACGGAGATTAAATGCGAGGAAACGAATTACGTTCTGCATAACGGCGCGTTGGCGAGTTTGGTCAGCCTGAAAACCTTGCCGCAGGGTTTTGTCACCGCCGATACGATGCGTTATCTGACGGCGACCAGAAATCTGAAGTTTCCGCACGAAATTATCGTTGATTTAACCACCACAGAAAAAACGGCGGCGAAAAAAGATTTGCAGAAGCGGATTGATCGCATCGAGGGCAGCCGCAATACTTGGTTTGGCTTTAAATCCCTCAAAAAAGATGCCGTCG
>DAITPE010000472.1:0-4758 GCA_036833775.1 Pyrinomonadaceae bacterium
GCCGTTTTGTCTTTTTTCATCACCGCCGTTTTGAACTTTTTCCAAAAACTATCGATATTCGTCTGCGCCGAAACGCTCAACGTATTTGCCAACAAACTCAAACTTACCAAACCGACCGATAAAATTTTACTTATTCTCATTTTCACGTCCTTATTTTCAAAGTTATAATTGAATCTTGACGAAATACTTTCAATCATTTGCAGAAAAATTTCAATTATGAAAAAACTATTATTTTTTATATTTGTCTCGGCATTTTGCACGTTTTCGGCATTTGCGCAAGAAACCGAAACAAAACAGACCGAGATCACGGAAGTCGTCTATCAAGGCAAAACCTTTCGCAAAGGCGACCGCGTCCGCGTCACTTCGTTTGCGGGAACGATGAAACCCGACGAAACCGGATACAGCGAAGAAGTTACTGCGAATCAAGGTAAAACCGGAACTATCGTAGGCGGCAGAAAACGCGAAGCGACGAGTTATTTCACACCCGATCCTGATGAACCGATCCAAATCGTATTGGTCGATTGGGACGCACAGAAATGGACTTCCGCGAACGGAAAAATGGTGACATTAAAAGCTTTCAGTTCGACCATTCACGTTGAATATCTGCAAGTCGTCCCGAAAACCGTACCGAAACCGAAAGCGAAAAAAACTAAAAGAAAAAGTTAAAAACACCCGAACGCTTCGATCGCGTTCAACATATTTTTTGTTATTTAATCGAATTATCTATGGAATTAGCAGTTGAAGAATACAAAGTCGGCAATGAGCCGTATTACTTACCGATCAAACAGGAAGTCGAACTTTTCGAAGCGGCTTACGCAGCAAAATTGCCCGTCATGCTGAAAGGTCCGACGGGCTGCGGAAAAACGCGTTTCGTCGAATATATGGCGTATAAAATGAATCGCCCGCTCATCACGGTCGCGTGTCACGAAGACCTTTCGGCGACCGATCTCGTCGGCAGATTTTTGCTCGAAGGCGAAGAAACCGTCTGGCACGACGGACCTTTGACGCGCGCCGTTCGCGCAGGCGCGATTTGCTATCTCGATGAAGTTGTCGAAGCGCGCAAAGACACGGTTGTCATCATCCATCCTTTGACCGATGACCGCCGCCGTCTGCCGATCGAAAAACGCGGAACCGTGATCGAAGCACCGCCCGAATTTATGCTCGTCGTTTCATACAATCCGGGTTATCAATCGATCTTAAAGGATTTGAAACAATCGACCAGACAGCGTTTCGTCGCAATGGAATTCGATTACCCGAACGCCGAAGACGAAGCCGAGATCGTCGCCAAAGAAGGCGGAATCGACGCACAAACCGCCCAAGACCTCGTAAAAATCGGTCAAAAGGTCAGAAACCTGCGCGGACACGGCTTGGAAGAAGGCGTTTCTACCAGACTTCTAATCTACGCCGCCCAAATGATCGCCAAAGGAATTTCCCCGATCAACGCGGCGGAAGTCGCGCTCTGTTCCCCGATCACCGACGACCGAGAATTGCAGCGAAGCATCCGCGAAATCGTGACGACGATTATTTAATTGATTAATAGTCAGAGAAAATTTATATGGAAGGTTTAACGGGAATCTATGCTATGAAAGTTCCGCTTAGCCAATTGGATAAATTAAGAACAGACGCAAAATTCATCTTGATTTTAAGATTAGGCAGATACTTAAACCAGCTTTCTTTTTGTTTGCAAGCTAATAGGGATTATTGGGATGATAATTCTCCTATTGGAATTAGACAGCAACATAATTCTCTTTTCTTTCTGTATGGAGTTATTTATGAAGCAGTAAAGTTCCGAGACGAGTTAGGAAAAGAATTTGGAACATATAAATCTTTTAAGAATGGTTTAGCACTATTAATGAAAAATAAAGATTTCCAAAGCCTTCGAGAAATCGAGTTAAATTACTTGAGAAATAAAGTGGTTTATCACGTTGACTCGATGCCTTACGAAGAAACCTTAAAAACTTTAAATTTAAGAAAACTAGATTTTTTTACTACTAAGGGTAATGAATTTATTGATGTACATTTCCAACTTTCAGACGATATTGCCTTAAATTTCATGATTGGAGATCATGGCACATTGAAAGATGAAGAAGCAAAATTTAAGGAAATATTAGAGAAAATAGTTCGTTTATCAAAAGAATTTGTAAAGCATTCACATAATTTGATTACTGAATATATTGAGAGAAAAAGGTGGAAGGTTGAAACAAGATAAAAACATGGCTTCGTTTTGATTCACGAAATTAATTTCCAAATTTCTCAAAACATTTAAAAAGTCGCCAAAGGCGACAGACAATATAGCCTAGGGTGAAGCGAAACGAAGTAAAGCGCAACCCTAGGAAATTCGGCAACCGAAACCGCTCGCTGAAAGTGAGCAACAATTCGGGCGTAAATGTTCGTCACTTTCAGCGACGGAAAATCTTTATCAATGCGACCTAGGGTTTCATTCGCTCGCGCTCATTTCACCCTAGGCTATGATGTTTGTCATCTTCGATGACTGAAGGACTGGAGCGCAAGCGTCTCGCTTGCAAACGGCGCGGATGCGTCGTAGCATAGTTTGGATTTTCAACAGATTCATTGCTAAATGCTTTTTCGCATTAAAAAACAACGCTCAGTGCAAGCGGGACGCTTGCGCTCCAGTCAAATTTACAAAAACTATGATCGAATTTGTTTCCGGCGATATTCTTCAAACTACGGCGAAATATCTGGCGCAGGGCGTGGCGGTCGGGTCGCAGGAAGGTTTGGGGACGGGATTGGCTTTGAAGATTTCGACCAAATGGGCGGACGCGCAGAAATTGTTCAAAAAATATACTTTCAACAATAAATTCGACGGCGGCGACATCTTCGTTGCCGCGCCGACCGAAGCGCGTTTGGGCATTATCTACATCGCCACTCAGCCCGATATGTATCACGCCGTTGTGCCTTTTTTGAACAAAGGTCTGCGGAATCTGGTTAATTACTGCGCCAAGAAAAACATCGAAACCGTCGCCGTCCCGAAGATCGGCGCAGGTCTCGGCAAGCTCGATTGGGAAACGGAAGTAAAACCGCTGATGATCAAACATTTCGAACAAAGCGATACGACTTTTCTGGTTTACGAAGACTTCAAAAACGAGTATGAAGATTAACTCGATTTTTGCTCGAATCTTGAATCTTAAATAGACATCTTTCCAAAATAATCGGCAATATCTTCCGAGGGTTGCTTTATCAGCCTGTTTGAACAGGCTTTCCGCGTTTCGCGGCGCATAGCCACGCTATTTATGGCGTGGTTTCGGATTATCGATAGATTTTCCAGCGCGTTTTAACGTGCTTGCAAGCGGCTTAAGCCAATAAAAAAGGACGTTAAACCGCCCTTTAACACGCCTTCTTGAAACTTACCACGCCATAAATAGCGTGGCTAAAACGTGCGAAACGCACGAGAGCCTGTTCAAACAGGCTGAAAGCATAAAACACGAGATGTCTAATATTGAACTTTGAATCTTGATTATTTCGACACACACATTTCCGCCTGTTGTGCTAACTCTTTTCAAACAAGCAAAATTACATTATCCTTTTCGCTGAACTATGATTTAACCCAAGTCCGAAAAAGCTGAGTATTTTATATGAAGCGAAATTACTCTCGCATAAAATTAATCGTTTTTGCCGCGCTGATTTTTGTTCTTTTTGCGTTAAAGGATTTACTGACTGAAATGGTCGGCGGAAAAATCGGTGAGTATCTTCAAACCAATTACGGCATCAGCACAAGAACACTTGTATATATTTTTATTGCGCTTCTGCTATTAGGATTTTTATATACAATCTACGAAGCCTTAACTGCCAAAAAAGAACCAAACGAACCGACAACTAACAACATCGAATCAGACCTCGAAATTCTTTACGACTCGCTCAAGGAACGCTATAAAAGACGCTATGACAGCAAGCTCGACGGGCGTTTCGAGATAACTCTGGAAGTCAATGAAGATTGGCGTTTCGACAAACCTGCGACCTATAAATTTTCTGCCGAAGCCAAGATCAGCGAAGCCGTCGCCGCCGTCGGAAAGGCTTTTGACGACAAAGGGCGTTTGCTGATCGTCGGCAGTCCGGGCAGTGGCAAGACCGTTTTACTGCTCAATCTCGCGCTTCGGCTGCTCGGCGAAAATTACGGGAAAGACAAACAGATTCCCGTAATTTTCAACCTCGCTTCGTGGCGCGAATCTTATGAAAATTTTGAAGATTGGCTGATCGAAGTGCTGAACACGGGCAACGGTTTGTCAAAGGATTTTGCGAAAACCGTTCTGCGCGAAAAAAGGCTCGTCTTTCTGCTCGACGGTCTGGACGAGCTTGCCCGCAACGAAGAACCGCAAACGGCAGACGTAATCCGCGCAAAATGTATGGATTCGCTCAACGATTACCTGCGCGAAGGTCGCCGCACCGTGATCTGCTGCCGCCGCGAAGAATTTGCCGCGATGCAGAAAACGACCGCCAAAGACGCACCCGTTTCGGCAAAAACAGAAGTCCTCGACCTGACCAAAGCCGACATAATCTTGGCTTTGCAGCAAGCCCAAACCCACAACGAAAGCCGCGCCGCCGCCGAAAATCTCGAAAACTTGATCGAAACGAACGAAACCGTTTTAGAAGTTCTCAGCACCCCTTTCTATTTCACGACCGCCCTCGAAGTATTCGACAAACCGAATTTTAACGATACCGATTTGCCGACCAATTCCGACAAATTAAAAAATTATCTGCTCAAAAATTATGTCGAAAACAAAATAAAATACACCGCAAAAC
>DAITPE010000473.1:0-4747 GCA_036833775.1 Pyrinomonadaceae bacterium
TATTTTCCGATTCTGATAAACTGCGGTTCGATGCCGAGTTTGTCGAGCGAACCGCGATAAAACATCGCTTGCGCCGCAAAACCGTTCACATAAAGATCGCCGCCCGGCGGCAGAAAAATCTTTTCGGCGGCGGTGGCGATGTAATATTCGCGGTTCGTGCCGATTTCCATATAAGCGTAAACGGGTTTACCCGAAGTGCGAAAATCCTTGATGGCTTCGCGCAATTCGTCCGCTTTGCCCCAACCGATGCCCGGAAAATCAATATCGAGCAAAACGCCGCCGACGCGCGAATCGACTTTCGCTTTGCGAAGTTGCGTCAGCAAACTCGTAAACGATTGTTTCTGCTCAACACCGAGCAGACGCGCCATCGGGTCTTCGGGGGCGTAATCGGGCAAACCGCCCGTGACCGATAAAACCAATACGCTGTTGTTCGGGACACTCGGCTTGCCGAGCGATTCGGCAAGTAATGCCATTCCGATAATTCCGACCAAAATAAGCGCGAAAACGATTCCGCCGACGATGAGAAATACTTTCCCTGTTTTTGACATTGCCATAACTTAAGTTTTTTTTACTCCAAAACTAAAATATCACTTTCATTTTACGTTTGAACACCGAAAAAGTTTAGTTCAAAACAAATTGCGAAAATTCTTTGAAGGTGTTTTCGGCTTTCTTCTCCATTTTATAAAAACAAATAAATATATTTAAGTTGGTGTCTTTTTTGATAGTTTTATCTCACTGTCATTTCAGAGTCGGACTTAATTTCAGACTGTTCCCCCTTGTTCAGAAGCCTGCTCGAAAAAAAATTAAAAATTCAGGAGCTTATCAAATGAGAATCAACAAATCGGCGACCAACCGCGTTTGGTCAATTTTTTCAACGGTATTTTTGGCGGTTTTACTGGGAACAGTAGCGGCTTTCGGGGGAAACGGCGATGAGGCGAAAAACGGAACGGCGAACAAAGGCGGCGACACGGGCGGTTGGACAAATCCTTTACCGCAAACCGCACCTGCACCCGATATTTTAATGCGCGAATCGTTCGGAATGGGGCTCGATTTTTTGCGTCCGGCGGGCGGAAACGGCGCGGCAAAACGCACCGGAACGGGCGGAACTTCGATCAACGGCTTCTGGGTTGAATATCCGGGCAATAAAAACAACCGCTGGATCACATCGGATTCGGGGGAAACGTGGCGTTTCTGCGGTTCGCAGCCGAATCCTTACGAACTTCCTTCGCCACTTCAGTCTTTTCCGACCGAACAGAACGACCTTTTGTGCAATCTTTTGAATGCTTCGATTGATTCGCCGACACGCGCAACTGCGCTGATGCCGCTTTTGTCGAATATGAACACGCCCTGGGAAGTCGAGATCAACGGTCATTACTGGGGCGCGGCGACCAATCCGTTTCTCGCCATCGGTTTCACCAATTCAGCCGTCACGACCGACAATCTGGCAACTTCGGGACAAGTCGTTTTGGTGATGAAGCGTGTGAATAACCCCGAAGCCGACGTTGCTTTTGAATTTCGGCGCGGAGGTTTGAACGGCGAAATTTTGATGTCGGGAACATCGCAGGACGATGAAAATTTCAATTCCTTGAAGATTCGCTATAATCCGCAAACCCGCGAAATCGGTGCAACCTTCAAAGGAATGGACTTAGGCACATTTCCTTCAAACATCGCACCGCCGAAATACGTCGCCATCGAAGGCATCGGTTTTGCCGACAATTTCGTTGTTCGCAGACTTCCGTAAAGCATCGAAAAAAATTAAATTTCAAAAGAAAAGGCAGACGAAAATCTGCCTTTTCTTCATTTTATTCACAAATCAAACAACACCGACCAAAGATTCCGCGTCTCCGTTCAAGAGTTTAACGGAAACGCTCACGCTACCAGCGGAGACGCGGAACTCTTCAGCGGAGACGCCGAACTCTTCAGCGTCTCCGTTCACCTTATCGGCAGAGACGTTGGGGTGTTCAACGGAGACAATTACACGATGCTACGGATTCATTTCATTGTTTGCGGAATATTTTTCGCTAAGAAATCCCTCTTTTTTCGATAAATTCAGTCCGATTCAAAAAAGCGAACCTTGATTTTCGAGTTCTTTGACATCAACGATTTGCTGTCCGATCAGTTTTTTCAGTTTGTTGACGCTTGCCGGTGCGTGTCCTTCAAAGAAATTGCTGAAATAGATAAAAACTTCGTCGGCGGCGAGATTTTCGAGTTCGTTTTTCCACATTTCGAGCTTCGCGTCTTCGTGACGATAGATTTTGTCAAACGCCGTCAGATCGCGTTCGCCCATAAAACGGACGTAGGCGAATTTGTTCTTCAATTTCGGAATCGCGTCGAAAAACATTTCGCGCGGAATCCAACTGCCTTCGGTCAGACACAGCGCGACGCTGTTTTTTTCGAGTTCTTCAAACGTCCAATCGATCATCCACGAACGCTCGCGGAATTCGACCGCAAAACGAATATCCGACGGCAGCCACGCGAGAAATTCGCGCAAAGCCTTCGCATTATTTTTGTTTGCTTCAAACTGCGGCGGAAGCTGAATCAGCACGACGCCGAGTTTTTCCTTTAATTCACGGATGCGCTCGCAAAATTCGTCCGTCATTGCAAAACCCGTGTCGCGAAGCGCGTGCGTGTGCGAGATTTCCTGCGGAAGTTTGAGCGAAAACGTAAAATTTTCGGGCGTTTTTTGATACCAGCCTTCAACGGACGAAGCCGGCGGAATCGCGTAAAACGTCGAATCGACCTCGATCGAATCGTAAACTTCCGCGTAAAGCTTGAGCATTTCGCCTGCTTTCGTCCCGCGCGGATAAAAAACGGTTTCGCCGCCCGCCTTGGTCGTCCAATCGTCGTAATTCCAGCCCTGACAACCGATGACGATTTGGGATTTCGGATTTCGGATTTCGGATTTCATAATTCACCATTGCAGAAACGCGCACGAAGTAAGCGTGCTTTTCTTTATAAATTTAACACGCTCGACTATTGTGCGCGTTTCTGTACTCTTGTAACTCAATTTTCCAAATAAAAAATTATTTTGCAAAAAATTTGTAACCGAAACGCAATTTCGTTCGTCTTTCCATTCGAGAACCGATTTTCAAGGAAAAAATTTATGGACAGAAATCTTTCCGACGAACAACTCGACCGCATCGCCAAAGAACTTTTGCACGATTTTTCTTTGAACGAAGAAACGCTCGACGAGATCGCCGATTCGCCGAAACTCTGGTGGAACGTGCGAAATGCTATCGAAGCTGAAAGATCGCGCCGCGAAAGAAATTGGTTTTTCGGCTTGCGCTGGCAAATCGCGGCGTTTTCGGCGTTGGGAATCATTCTGTTCGCGGGAATCGGCGGTTTGTTTTTGAATTTTAATTCAAACGCGCCGCTTGCAAAAGTCGAAGAAATTCAAACGCCGAAGATTGAAAATCCCGCGCCGTTCATAAATGAAAAAAAGGAAGTTGTTTCAAAAGAAGAAAAAACATCGCCGATAAAGTCGGTTTTGAAAACTGAAACTGCGAAAGTTTTCCTGAAAAAAGAAGTATCGAAACAAGCCGTTCAAAAAATTTCGTCCCCTAACGAAACAAAAATTAAAACTCCTAAAACAAACAATTTAACGGATGAAGCCAAGACGGAAACAAAGACCGATTTTATCGCGCTGTCTTATTCATCCGCGACGGACAGCGGGCAGATCGTGCGTGTCAAAGTTCCGAGTTCGATGATGGTTTCGCTCGGAGTGACGACCGAAAGCGAACAAACATCGAAGCTCGTCAACGCCGAAGTCGTCATCGGCGACGACGGAATGGCGCGGGCAATCCGTTTTATCAAATAGTTTTTATAAGGATATAAAATGCGTTTTAATAAGTTCATCATATTTACGATAATTTTAGGCTCGTCCGTGACGCTTTTTGCACAGCGTCCGATGAATCCTTTGCAATGGATCAAGGATTTCGACACGAACCGCAACGGAAGCCTCGAAGCGGACGAATACCGAGCCGCCGCCGACCGTTTTTTCGATGAACTCGACCATAACCAAGACGGCGTGATCGACGAAGTTGAACGCCCGAAAAATCATCGTCCGCGTCACGAAGGAGATCGTGACGGAGATCGTGACGGCAGACCGCCGCGCGGCGAAGGACGCGGCGAAATGGGACGCGATGGACGCGACGGAATGCGTCCGCCGATTCCGCCGTTTTTTGTGATGGAAAGCATTAAGCGGCAAGGAAACGTCACGCGCGACGAATATACGCAGAGAGCGAACGAGCAATTTACGTTGATGGATGCGGACAAAAACGGTTCGGTAACGGAAGAAGAAGCCGCGCAAAGACTCGAACAGATTGAAAACCGCCGCCGAAACGAAAATCCGCCGTTGGAAAATCCGCCGCTCGATTCGCCGACCGCGCAATTTATCGGCGCGGAAATGCGTTTCGGTGATAAACTTGTCAAAAATGCACCGTTTTCGGCTGAAACCGTGATCGAAAATTCGCGCCGTTTGTATGACGGCTCGACGATCACCAAGCAAACGAAAGGCGCGTTTTACCGCGATACGACAGGCAAAACACGGCGCGAACAGCCGCTCGAATCGATCGGCGGTTTCAGCGTCGTCGGCGAAAACGGTTCGCCGCAAAAATTGATCTTTATCAATGACTTTTCCGCGAAAATGCAGTATTTTCTTGATGCAAACCGCAAAATTGCGCGAAAAAATCCATTGCCCGACAATCTTCCGCCGCTTGCAGAACCGAAGGACGGAAAAACCGAATCG
>DAITPE010000474.1:0-4745 GCA_036833775.1 Pyrinomonadaceae bacterium
CAAATTCGGCGCGGAACATTATCGAATCGCGCGAATGAACGGAAATCTGGTAATTTTGTATCATCTTCAAACGGATTTCGAACGTGCCGAACCTCTTTTTCTGCAAACTGTCGAAATTATGGAAAAAGCCGTCGGCAAAAATCATGGAGATTACGCTTCGGCGATTTACAATCTGGCGCGGTTTTACACGGATAAGGGCGAATTTGAAAAAGCCGAGCCTTTGTATCGAAATGCTTTGGAAATCGCGGAAAAACTTTATGCCGCACCGCATCCTGACGTGATCAGTTATTTAAACGGTTTGGCGAGAAATTATCAGGCGAAAGGCGAAACGGGCAAATCTTTGAATCTGTTGACTCGTTCGCATCGGCTCAGTGAACGAAACGCGCAAACGATTCTTTTTACGAGTTCCGAAAAACAAAAATTGCTTTATCTGAATACGCTTTCGGGCGAAACGAATCAATTTCTTTCAGCGCATTTGAAGTTTGCGCCGAATGATGCGGCGGCACTCGATCTTGCTCTGACCACCGTTTTTGAACGCAAAGGACGCGTTTCGGATGCGATGGCTTTTGAGTTTGCTTCGCTGCGAAACCGTTTCGGCGCGGAAGATCGGAATTTACTCGACAGTTTGAAAAAAGTAACTTCGCAGCTCGCCCATAAAATTTTAGAAGGTGCTGAAAATTCTTCGGCAGAAGATCACGAAAAACAGATTAGGGAACTGGAAGAGCAAAAAGAGAAATTGGAACAGGAAATCAGCCGCCGAAGTTCCGAATTTCGTTCACGAATCCAACCTGCAACAATTTCCGCAATTCGCTCGGCAATTCCTGAAAATGCCGCTTTGATCGAATTTGCGGTTTACCGACCATTTGACCCGAAAGCTAACGAAACAAAGGCTTTCGGCGAACCGCGATATGCGGCTTACGTCATTCGGCAGAAAGGTGAAATTCAATGGAAAGATTTGGGCGAAGTGAAAACGATCGACGAATCTATCGAAAAATTTCGGCAAACTTTGCGCGACGTAAAACGGAAAGATGTCAAACAACTTGCACGAACTTTGAATGAGAAAATCTTGTTGCCGCTTCGTCCGTTTTTCGGTGATGCGGAACATTTGCTCATTTCGCCGGATGGAAATTTAAGTTTGATTCCGTTCGAGGCTTTGGTAGATGAAAAAGATCAATTTGCGGTTGAACATTATTCGTTCACATATCTGACGAGCGGACGCGATTTGCTGAAAATGAACGAGAAACGCGAAAATAAAAACAAACCTTTGATCATTGCAAATCCTTCATTCGGCGCGTCGGAAACAGTTTCTACGGTTTCGCGCAACGCAAAACAGCGAAGTATTACCGCAACGCGTAATCTGACCGACACATTTTTTGCGCCGCTCGGCGGAACGATGCAGGAAGCGCAAATCATTCAAACAATTTTCCCGAACGCCGATTTTTTGAGCGGAGAACAAGCATCCGAAACCTTTTTGAAGCAGACAAACGCACCTCAAATTCTGCATCTCGCAACGCACGGCTTTTTTCTTGAAGATAAAAAAATCGGCAATCCTTTGCTTCGTTCGGGACTCGCATTTGCGGGCGCAAATTCGCGCAAAGGCGAAAAAGACGACGGCATTTTGACCGCGCTCGAAGCATCCGCGTTGAATCTTTGTGGAACGAAATTGGTCGTTCTTTCGGCGTGCGACACAGGACTCGGCGAAATTAAAAACGGCGAGGGCGTTTACGGTTTGCGCCGTTCTTTTGTGTTGGCTGGAACCGAATCTTTGGTGATGAGTTTATGGTCGGTCAGCGATCTCGTCACACGCGAATTAATGACGAATTATTACAAAAATCTCAAAAACGGCTTAGGACGCGGCGAAGCACTGCGCCAAGTTCAACTCGAAATGCTCAAAAAACCGAATCGACAACATCCGTTTTATTGGGCGAGTTTTATACAATCGGGTGATTGGACTGGTTTGGAAAGTAAAAAATAGGAAGTAAAAAAGTAAAAACTAAAAAAGTCGTAAAGAGATTATCTTTACGACTTTTTTAGTTTTGTGAAAAAAAATCTGAAATGTTTTTCTCAGATTGTCTTATCAAGTCGAAGTGCTGAATAAGCTTGTAACAAAAAGTGATTTTGAAATTAAAAGAAAAAGGAGAAAAATCGTGATTGAAATTTTAGGCAAATTAATTTTTTACGTTCGAATAGTATTTTTCAGTTTCATGGGATTACTTGTCGTCGGCGTTTTAGGGTTTTGGATTTCCGATTCAATGAAACTCCGTCCTTTCCAAAAAAATATTGAAACTTATCTCGAAAAGCCGCAGGGTGAATTATTGACTAAGAATGCCACACCAAAAAATATGATCGCAATTAGCGGAAAACTGATTGTCGTGAATCTGGACGAACAAGCTATTGACAGGGTTGTTAACAGGTTGCCGCAAGATTTAAAACCCGAGAATCTTGAACAAGTAAAGACGGTTTTATGGCTGCAATGTAAACGGGTTTTATCACAATCTTTTGTATATTCCGACTATTCGCCTGCCTATAACAATGAATGCAATCTGACTTTTATTGACTTAAACAGCAAAAAATATCTCTGGTCGGATAAAATAACTTCCTTGCCGCCAAAAACAAAAAGAAAATATTCTGGTGTTAATTTTTCCCACCCGGACTTGGATATATTGACTTACTTGGAAAATATTCCTCGTAAAGATTAGCTGTTATGAAAATGGTAAGAAATTTGGCAAAAAGTGATTTTTGACCATTAAGTAGAAGAAAGTAAGGATTGGAAAAATGAAAAATCTATTATTTGTAATTTTGTTTATTTCGGCTTTTGTGCAGTTCGGAATCGCGCAAAAGCGCACGGATCAAGTCGGAAATTTGTTGAAACAAGGCGAAGCTTATTTGAATGAATTCGAGTTTGAAAAAGCGGTCGCCGCTTGTGACGAAGCTTTGGAAAAGTTCAAAGCCGCCAGACCGCGACCGTCGGCAAAACAGGCTTCGATCTATTATTTATACGGCAGAATTTACGAAAAAGCATTGTATCTCGACAAAGCGGTCGCGGCTTATACGATGGCGTTGAAATTTGATGCGGGAAACGCCGAATATTATCAGAGCCGCGCTTATATTTA
Organism: Pyrinomonadaceae bacterium; assembly: GCA_036833775.1. Lineage (GTDB taxonomy): Bacteria > Acidobacteriota > Blastocatellia > Pyrinomonadales > Pyrinomonadaceae > JAJQRF01. The sequence continues at coordinate 3,114 of DAITPE010000474.1, forward strand.
TTGGTATATCGGCGTAGACGAAAAAGGCGACGCTGATTTTGAAATGGCTGAAACATTGATCAGAAATCGAAAAAAATCGAGAACTATTGAGACGGAGCGAGTTTTGACTCTATCGAGTTCAGGCAGTAAAAATTCGCTCATCGAATATCCCGAAACATTTCAAACAATCAGCTTCAAAAATATAGCCGGTGAAGAAGATACGATCGTCTTTGCAGATTTGGACAAAGACGGAAATATGTCGCAGGAAGAAATCAGAAAAGGATATATTTCGCATCTTTTAAAATTAAACAAACTCGTCGAATTCAATCCCGAAAGCGATCTCGCGCTTTGGAAACGCGGTGATTTTTACTTACAGCTTGATGAAATGAGCAATCAGGTTTTTTGGCTTTCGACCGACATTGATTTTTTAAATGCTTTAGACATCAATCCGCGCTATGAATATCTGGTCAATCGCGGCGTGGTTCGCGCAAGAAGAGATAACAAAACGAACTATGAATATGCCGTCAAATTGTTTACAGACGCGATACAAATTAACGATAAAAGCGTCGAAGCTTTTTACAATCGCGGATTGAGTTATTTGAAACAAAACGAAAATGAAAAAGCAATTGCCGATTTTACCGAAATTATCAAACTCGATGCGAGATTTGTTTTAGCCTATAAATCGCGGGCAAAAGCCTTTCGCGCCATCGGCAAAAACGCCGAAGCCGAAGCCGATGAAACGATGCTTAAAAGACTCGGCGGCAAATGACAAGTTACTTCAGAAAAACTGAAATATTTGGGTCAATTATGGGTTTTTTAGTTTGATGAGAGAGAAAAATATATGAACAAAATTGTTACGAAATTAAGAAAGATCATTTCAAATTTATCCGTAGTTTTGATTTTAGGCGGTTCTTTGTTGACAAGCGTTTCGGCTCAAGAACAGAAAATTTCAAAGGAAGAATTTGAAACCGCAATACGAAATGCCGAGCGAAAATTATTAAAAGTCAATTATCGTTCGATTACTTCGGAAATGAACGGAAAGAATGAGAAAAAAACGATTTATGAGGTTTTATTGCCAAACAAGAAACATTTGTTGGTAAATGGATATGTATATCTTTTTAATAAAAAAAAGGAAATCGTATTTACACCGACCTTTGATGAATGGATTTATATTGCCGAAAAAGTTTTCTACAGGAACAGAAAAGATGACAAATGGAGATTATTATTGCCTGATTCGATGTCTGGAATAGGTGAAGGCAGAGGTTCGGGAAGCGGCAATGAAACACCGACCGTAACCACCGAATATTATAAGACAACCGAACAACTCAATAACATTTATGAAAAAGTTGTCAGCACCAAATACGCAAATTCTGTATCACCGATCGTTGATAAAAATAAATATTGGATCCGATCCGATGGATTATTCGTTAAAACTCTACTCACAATGTATGGCGGAAGTACAACGGTTGAATATGATTACGACTCGGTAATTAAGATCGAAGCTCCGACGAAAATAAAAAAATGATCACAAGCGGGTTTTGAAATGGAAAGAATGAGCGGCTGAATAATTGCCGCTCATTTTTTTTATAAAACTGCCAAAAAAAATCTGAAATGTTTTTCTCAGATTCGCTTATCAATTTGAAAGGTAACAAT